>JBFFNY010000238.1:0-3470 GCA_041562955.1 Desulfurivibrionaceae bacterium
ACCTCAGCATCGATTATCTTCACCCCCCTTGGAACCGACACATGAATCTCACCCCTTCCCACCCGATACTGCTCATTGATGATGAAGAGGCTTGGCTCCACTCGTTCTCCCTCTCCCTGCGCTCAGCCGGTTTGAATAATATCCTGACCTGCGACGATGCACGACAGGCCGCCGATCTGCTGAAACAGCATGCGGTTTCAGTCATGGTGCTCGACCTCAACATGCCCCATATCAATGGCGCGGAGATCCTGCTGCAAACAGTGGAAGACTACCCCCACATCCCAGTCATAATCATGAGTGGCCTTGATCAGATTGACACGGCCGTCAACTGTATCAAACAGGGGGCCTTTGATTATTTCACCAAGGTCACCGAAGAAGAACGGCTGATAGCCGGTGTGATGCGCGGCATTGAAATGGCCAAACTCCGGCGGGAAAACCATTCCTTGAAGGAACATTTTCTTAACGACACCCTCGACAACCCCGAGGCCTTCAGCCACATCATCACCCATAATAAACGCATGCGCTCCCTGTTTCAGTACATGGAAGCCATCTCCACAAGCTGTGAACCGGTGCTCATCACCGGCGAGACAGGCGTCGGCAAGGAACTCTTTGCCGCTGCCGTGCATAATTTATGTCGACCCGCCAGTGAGTTCATGGTGATCAACGTTGCCGGCCTCGACGACACCGTGTTTGCCGATACACTCTTTGGCCATCGCAAGGGTGCCTACACAGGGGCGGAGACCGCGCGCGACGGGTTGATAAAAAAAGCCAACAACGGCAGCCTGTTTCTTGATGAGATCGGCGACCTCACCCCGTCCTCTCAGGTGAAATTATTACGCCTCATTCAGGAGCGGGAGTATTTCCAGCTCGGCTCAGACATTCCCCGTCATACTGAAGCACGTATGATTTTTGCCACCCATCATGACCTGGACGCCCTGCAGAAAAGCGGCCGGTTTCGTACGGATCTCTTCTTTCGTTTGCGCACCCATCATATCCATATCCCTCCCCTGCGTGACCGCATTGACGACATTCCCCTGCTGCTTGATTTTTTTCTGGCGGACTCGTGCGGGAAACTCCAGAAAGAGGTTCCAGCCTACCCGAAAGAGTTGCCGCTCCTCCTTGCAACCTATGATTACCCCGGCAATATCAGAGAATTACAACACCTGATCTTTGATGCCGTATCCGAGCACCGCAACAACATCCTGTCCATGGATCGTTTTAAGGAGTATATTAAGAAACAGCGTACCCAAACACCAACACAGGAACGTGACGTCCATGAACCCGCCGGACAGGAAACCGTCTTCGGCGTGTTGCATGTTTTACCGTCATTAAAAGAGGCCAACAACATTCTCATCCAGGAAGCCCTCAATCGTGCCGGCGGCAATCAAGCCATTGCCGCAGATATGCTTGGCATCACCCGCCAGGCGCTCAACTGGCGAATTAAAAAAAACAAAGACCTACAGGCTGAATAGTGCTGACCCCCCGTTTCATACTCATTTTTCATCTCTTGCTTCTCCTCCTGCCGTCACCGTGTCTGGCTGAACGATTTGCGACTATTACCACTGAGGAACTCCTCAAGCTCCAGCAGTCAAAGGTATCTTTCCTACTCATCAACGCCTTAAGCCCCATTGAGTTTAATGAGCTGCACATCAAAGATTCGGTGAATATCCCGGCCAGTCACGTGGACAAACCCCACCCCCTTCTCCCTCAGGACAAGAACACCACCCTTATTTTTTACTGCAAGGGGATCCGGTGTACGAAAAGCCGTCTTGCCGCCCGTGAAGCCATGATCCTTGGCTATCATAAGGTTCTCATCTACTCAGGCGGCATCCATGCCTGGCAGAAGGCCAATCTTCCGGTATCCTCCCAGGTAATCTACCCGGAGATTCCCCTGCATCAGGTCAATCCTCTTCAGGTGTATCAGCAACAGGACCCCTTTATTCTGGACATCAGAGGCAAAGAGGTGAGCCTTATGGGGAATATCCCTGGCGCGTATAAAATTCCCCTCGACGATCTCATGGATCGCAGCCATGAGCTTCCCTGCGACCGTTCCATTATCATCATCGACCATGCTGGACAACAATCACCGATCTGCGCCCGCTATCTGCATACCCGAGGATACACCTCAACCTTCATCCTCGAAGGGGGAATGATCAATTGGATCAGTCAAGGTTTCCCAACCAAATAAGAGGTCGCTTCTGCCAGCTCTAAACCCGTTACCCATCCATCTTGCTGAAATCTTCATGGCCCTGGAAGCCCGGAAGGAGTCCCCGGATCTTTCAGCAATTAAATTGCTCGGCGCCATGTGTTTTGATGGGAATGCGACCCTGGCCACCCAGGCCGATTACGGCCTGTACCAAAAGATTATTATTCCCCTCTGTGATGATTTCACGACCCAAGGTGCCCATATCGTGGATCTCATCCTGGCGACACTTATTCAGCAGTCCGCGACATTCATGGCGGATGAAACACGGAGGATTCTCGACCAACAGGAGTTACGCAGCGCAGAGCAACTTCTGGCCCGACATAAACGCATTCACCTAAAGAAAACACTCTCCTCCACGCAAAAAAAACATCTGAAGAAGATTATCCTTCTATCCCGCGTGACGATCGGTGCAGACCTGGCCATTACCTCCATTATTATTCAACGAGTACATCATTATTTCCCATCCATCCCCATAACCCTCATCGGTCCCGATCACCTCAGCGGCCTATTCAACCAACCCTTTCTCAGCCATCGTCTCTATGAGTTTAATGCCGACCGGTCCAATTACTCCCGCCTGGGTCAGTGGCACCGGTTAAGGACAATGATCGATGCGGAGCGGTCCAGTCTGAACCCGGATGAATTTCTGCTCATCGACCCGGACACCCGTCTCAGTCAACTGGGCCTGCTGCCCTTGGCTCCCGAGGAGTCCACAAGAATACTGCCGTCACGCCTTGATCAGTCCTCCCAAGTTTCCCTGTCGACTATCACCAATTCGTGGCTTGATGAACTCTTGTCTGAAACCGCAGTTTGCCATCCGGCCTATGACCGGTGCGCAACACCACCACCTGATCCCAACAAGCCCTTCACCATCGCCCTCAATTTCGGGGTCGGCAATGACCAGGGGAAACGCATATCCCTCCTCTTTGAACAGGAGCTGACCCTGGCCCTCCTTCGTCTCGGGAAAACCCGAGTTATACTCGATTCAGGTAAAGGACCCAGTGAGGTCCAGCAGGCTGAAGACATTGAAGCCTATGTCCGTGTGCAGGAACCGCAAGCCATTGACCAGTCGTCATTTCGCCGGATTCAAGGTTCCATTTCCACCCTGGCCTGTCAGATTAAGAATGCCGATCTTTTCATCGGCTACGATTCATGCAGTGGTCATATTGCCGCCGCATCGGCCACACCGACCATACTATGCTTTAAGGGTGCTCCCAACCCGCGTTTCTATGCGAGATGGCGGCCCTTTAACCGCTCAGGACTGGTC
>JBFFNY010000239.1:0-3435 GCA_041562955.1 Desulfurivibrionaceae bacterium
CTGTTGTCGCTGAACAGGAGTTATTTCGGGCCTGCCAGATTATATTTGGTGATGAGTTGAATATCTCGCGAGATTTTTTAACCTACGTCCAGATGTCCGGGGTGAAAAGTGCCTACCGGAAACGCGCTAAGGAGACCCATCCAGATTGTTTTGCCGGTCAGGGGGAGCTGGCCCAGCGTTTTGGGGCACGGAAATTTCAAGTGGTTCAAAAGGCGTATAAGAACCTGACTCATTTTGTGGACGCGCGGGAAAAAGGCTACCATATTCCCCGTCCTGTTGTGCGCACCCAACCCATGGCGCAACAACGTGCGACCGCGAAAAAAAATCCACCGAAACCAGCGTCTGCCCAAACTCATTTTAGGCAAAAGGCAAAGCCCTCAGCCCCGCCCAAATCATCACAGTGGTCACAGCAGAATGCCGAGTCCTATGTGCGGAAGACAAGCTCCTTTGACTCTAAGGCGCTGTTTAAGGGACAGTTGCCGGAACGTCCCATGTTATTTGGTCATTTTTTGTATTATTCAGGTCTTGTTGATTGGCAAACGATTATTCGGGCGTTGATTTGGCAACGGTCGTCCCGCCCCCGTGTAGGTGATATCGGGGTGCGCTTTGGCTGGCTTGCTCAGCAGGACATTCTGGCCATCCTGCAGTCTGGTCATTGTCGCGATGCTTTTGGCGTGAAAGCGATTGCTGAAGGGAAGTTGACCCAGCATCAAGTGAATACCATGTTGTCTTTTCAGAAAAAATATCATCGCAGGATTGGCGAATATTTTCTTGAAAAACGAGTTCTCACTCAAGTGCAACTTCAAGACCTGTTGCAGAAATGTCAGCACCATAACAGTCGGTATGAAAAAATACGGCGCAAGGCCTCGTAACTAAATTCATTTTCAATGAGTTGTGGCAATTGTTCAGGTGTTGTTGAATTGTCGTGTGCGGTTCCATTAACTATCCTGGAAAGTTACCTCTGTGAGTTATAACAATCTCCTGTATCTATTGGTTGTCATCTTTCTGGTGACTTCCGGGCCTGATTCAAATCCTTACTCTGCCGGTGCTCTGACCTTCGTGTCCTTTTGGCTTGGTAAGCTGGGTTGTTTTTATCTGGTCTGTAAATTTCTTTTTTCTCCTTCCCGTGTTCGAAATCCGGCCTCCTATATTAAAGCTGAGCAAGTGGGTTCCGTGCTCGCTATTGGTATGGTTGGAGTCGATGTATATTATTTTCACGGCCTGTATTATGTGATGATGGTTCCCGGGTTTCGCGTGATGCCTATTCTGGCTCATATTCTCTTTGTAATGCTGTTCTTTTTTTATCTCGCCATTGTCTGGTTCAGGGGTTGTGTGAGCCAGAACCGTGCCTTTGGTCGCCGGAGTCAGCCCAAAATCTTTATTCTTGAGAATCTGCAGGCCAATCTTCCCATAGGTCTGCCCTGGGTCTTTGTCAGTGTTTGTATTGACGTTTTGAGGCTGGTGCCTGTTCTCTGGCTCCATGAGTTTATGGTGGAGGGCTCGGGGGAACTTGTGGTGTTTGGGGTGTTTTTTGTGTTTCTTGCCCTTATCTTTCCTCCGCTGCTTATGAAAATATGGGGCTGTCGCTCTGTCGGGGAGGGGGGTGTTCGGGATGAGCTGGAAGCCATGTGCCGCCGCTTACAGTTGAAATACCGAGACATCGTGATGTGGCCGTTGTTCGGCGGTCAGGTGCTTACGGCTGGTGTTGTCGGGTTTGTGAAGCAGTTTCGCTATATTCTCATCACCCACGGCCTTCTCGCCAGCCTCACCCCTGATGAGGTTGAGTCCGTTTTGGCCCATGAGACCGGACATGTGAAATATTATCACATGCAGTTGTACCTCTTTGTGCTTTTTGGTTTTTCCATGATTATTGCACCAGTCTTATGTGGTGTAAATTATTTGCTATTGCAAAGCGATTGGACCTTTCTCCTTATCGACTATCTCCAGGTTTCTGTTGTCAAGTTTGTGGAGCTGACTGAGACCATCGTCTTGTTTGTGGCGATGATTTTATTCGTACGTTTTGTCTTTGGCTTTTTTATGCGCAACTTCGAGCGTCAGGCTGATCTGCATGCCTTCAGTGCAACTGGAGGAAGTGGTCCTATTGCTAGCGCCCTGGAAAAGGTTGCGTGGCTCAGCGGCAATATTCGGGATTTGCCCAGTTGGCATCATTTCGGTGTAGGACAGCGGGTTGATTTTCTGCTGGCCTGTGAGCGTGATCCTTCCCTTGTCCAAAAACATCATAAGAGGATCCTGAAATTATTGCTTGCGTACGGATTACTCATAGGTGTCAGTATTGCCAGCTATATGGCTATCCCTGCTGATTATCTGGAGACGGCTGTTGCTGTCAGGATTGAAGAGACCTTGCTGGCTGAAGCTGCTGAAAATCCTGCAAACCCCAATGTTCATTGGATGGTTGGTGATTTTTATTATCACCAGGCACGATACTTTAAGGCGGTTCAGGCCTATCAACGATCACTGCTTTTTCGTGAAGCCAATCCTGAGGTGCATAATAATCTGGCGTGGATCTTTGTGACAAGTGAGGATGGCCGTTTGCTTGATCCCAAGGAGGGACTTGTACATGCAGCCCGTGCTGTTGAGTTGCTGCCTGCTCCACATATACTCGATACCCTGGCTCATGCCCTCTGGGTCAATGGTCGCAGAGAAGAGGCGCTGCTGGTTGAGAAACAGGCGCTGGAGTCTGCAAAAAAAACAGGTGACAGCGCATTGTATCAGCAACAGGTTGAGGCCTGGCAGCGCGAGCTGTGAAGGGTTAATTTTAATGGAATTTGACGGCTCTGTTTGTTAACCTTAATAAGGTCGTTTTCTTCTATCAGTTAAGGGATGGTTCATGTCTAAAATTCGTGTTTTAATCGTTGATGATTCAGCTGTCGTTCGTAAGGTTTTCCGTGAAGTGCTGGAGAAAGAACCGGATATTGAGGTGGTCGGGGTTGCGCCGGATCCCTATGTGGCACGGGATCAGATTGTGGCATTGAAGCCTGATGTGATTACCCTTGATATTGAAATGCCGCGGATGGACGGATTGACCTTTCTGCGTAAATTAATGAAACATTTTCCCCTTCCTGTCGTCATTGTAAGCTCCTTGAGCCAAGCTGGGAGTGCTATTGCGGTTGAGGCCATGGAATGCGGTGCGGTTGACGTGGTGGCAAAGCCTGGAGAGGCTTATTCTGTGGGGGAAATGGGGGCGCAGCTTGCCAATAAGATCAGGGCGGCCGCACGGGTTAATATGCAGGCCTTTCGGTCAAGAGCAACCCCGAAGCAGGGAGTGGCACCTCGCCTGAGCCGAGCCTTGACGGCATCAACCCATAAAATTATTGCAATCGGAGCTTCAACAGGGGGCACCGAAGCGTTAAAAGACGTGCTCACGACCCTGCCTGCCAATACACCGGGAATCGTTATTGTTCAGCATATGCCCGC
>JBFFNY010000240.1:0-3421 GCA_041562955.1 Desulfurivibrionaceae bacterium
AGCAATGCCGACCTCACGATCATTGACCCGGATGTGATGTTCACCTACACCGCTGAATCGGTGGTGTCCAAATCACAAAACTCCCCATTCTTAGATCGAGAGATGCAAGGCAAGGCCGTCCTAACTATTGTTGATGGCAGGATCGTGTATAACGGCTTAGACTAAGCATTAAAAGCACCTATCGAAGCGGGGAAACAAACCCTTAATCTCATTTCGCAACGGGTTCATCATCCTCTTCAATATCCCGCGAGTAGCCACAGCTCTTTTCCGAGCAACGCAAATGGAGCCCACGCTTCTTGGTGTTTTTCTCAAGAAGAAATGGCAGGCCGCAATCCGGACAAGCTTCGGCAATGGGCTTATCCCACAAGGCAAAGGTACATTTAGGATAGTTACTGCAGCTGTAAAAGACCTTGCCGCGCTTTGAAACCTTCTTAACAATTTCGCCAGCACAACCCTCTTCAGGACACGTAACCCCTGTGGTTTCAGACTTGATATTCTTGCATTTTGGATAGCCGGAACAGGCGAGAAAACGGCCGAAACGCCCATGTTTATACACCATGGGCAGTCCACATTTTTCACATTTCTCGCCGGAATCCTCAGGCTCTTCTTTCTTCTGCGGAACGATGGTTCCATCCTTGTCCTTCGTGAAATCCGTTGTACTTTTACACTCAGGGTATTTTTCACAGGCGAGGAATTCGCCATTGCGTCCCCACTTAATCATCATGGTCCCCCCGCACTCTTCACACTTCACATCTGTCGGGGTGGCGTCGCGCTTCACAGAGCGCATTTCGACCTTGGCTTTCTCCAAGGTTTCCTTAAATGGTGCATAAAATTCCTTAAGGACGGACAGCCACTTCACATCACCTTCTTCCACCTTATCCAAATTTGCCTCCATGGAAGCGGTGAAATCGATATCCATAATGGCCGGGAAATGCTCGACAAGTAATTCATTCACCACCTTACCAAGATCTGTCGGCTCAAATTTGCGTTGCTCCAGAAGGACATACTCCTTGTCCTGAATGGTCGAAAGAATGGAGGCATAGGTCGACGGACGCCCAACACCATTATCCTCCAAGGCCTTAACGAGCGTTGCCTCAGAATAACGGGCAGGAGGCTGGGTAAAATGCTGTTTCGGCTCAAGCCCTGTCATGTCAAGGACATCACCCTCTTCAAGTTCCGGCAGCATGACATCCTTACCTTCACCCGCAACAGGTTGTGCCGAATCATCTGAGGCCTCAACATAGAGCGACATAAACCCAAGAAAACGCATGATCGATCCAGAGGACCGGAATTGATACTTGTCCGCTGTAATCACCACCGAGGTTTGATCATACACGGCATGGGTCATCTGGCTGGCGACAAATCGCTTCCATACCAGGGTGTACAGCCGCAGCATATCTTTTTCAAGAAAGGACGCCACCTTTTCAGGGGTGAGATTCACATCTGTGGGACGAATCGCCTCATGGGCATCCTGGGCCGACTTCTTGGTCTTATAGGTGTTCGGTTCGGCGGGCAGATATTCCTTGCCCTGCACAGCCCCGATATATTCACGAACCTGGGCCAACGCTTCATCGTTAATCCGGGTGGAATCTGTACGCATATAGGTGATCAAACCAGTGGGACCGTCACTGCCAATCTCAACACCCTCATACAGGCGCTGGGCCAGCGTCATGGTCTTCTTGGCTGAAAAGCGCAGCTTACGGTTTGCATCCATCTGCATGGAACTGGTGATAAACGGCGGCATTGGAAAACGGCGCTTTTCCTTTTTAGTCACCTTGGAAACAACAAAGGGAACGTTCTCAAGATCAGAAACTATTTTTGCAGCAGACTTCTCGTCACCAATACGATGATCAGCCTTATCCACCTTCTCCTTACCAATCTGAGCCAGGAGCCCGAGAAAGACAGGGGGCTTGTTTTTTTGCAGATTCGCGGTAACAGACCAGTACTCAACAGAATCAAAGGCTTCAATCGCCGCTTCCCGTTCACAGACCATACGGACGGCAACAGATTGAACCCGCCCGGCACTTAAACCTCGGCGAACCTTGTCCCATAATAAAGGGGATATCTGATACCCCACCAACCGATCCAGAATCCGCCGTGCCTGTTGGGCCTCAAATTTGTTTTGATCAATATCAGAGGCATTATCCATGGCCTTCAGGATCGCCTTTTTTGTCAGCTCATGAAACAGAACCCGGTGCATCGGCTTATTGGCCTTGGATACACAATGGGCAATATGATGGGCAATGGCCTCCCCCTCGCGATCAGGGTCAGGTGCCAAATAGATATCATCCGCCTTACGGGCCGCGGCCTTCAGCTCATCAATGACCTTCGACTTCCCGCGAATAGTAACATATTGAGGCTTGAAGTCATCTTCGACATCAACCCCAAGGGTTTTCACCGGCAAGTCGCGAATATGACCGACAGAGGCTTTGACAATGAAATTCTTTCCCAGGTAGCGCTGCAAGGTACGTGCTTTAGCTGGGGACTCGACAATAATTAATGATTTACCCATAGAGATCTAAGTTACTTACAGGGAGCCTGTGATATTATTTTAGGTGGGTTAAGTGTTTAGTCCTGCAGACTGTGCATAACACAAATCAGTCCTGCCCTATTTCATTTTCAGCCGTGGCACGGCAGAGGAGAACAAGATTCCACCTCTATACTTCACATAGCACCCGGCTAAAACACTAAACAATTACGCTGTCTTATACTGATTTCCTGGTAGCACAACGACCATTCCTTTCAACTCCAACAGGAGCAGAAGTTCAGCCATTTTATCAGGACGAAGACCAGAAGATGCGATCAAATCATCAATGGTCTGGGGATAAACATCCAGCAATCCATACAGTGTTTTCTCCTCCGGCGTCAAGTCTGTTGTGTATATTTTTTCATTTTCCTGACTCGTTGCGGGATTCCCACTGGAAAAACCAAGCTCCCGAACAATGTCATCCACGGACTGGACCAACACGGCCCCTTCCTGAAGAAGACGGTGCGCGCCCTGACTCTTGGGTGAATCCACGCGGCCTGGAATAGCGAACACATCACGCCCCTGATCAAGGGCCAGCTCTGCGGTGATCAGGGAACCCGATTTACTGGCGGCCTCCACGACAATAACCCCAAGCGATAAACCAGAAATAATCCGATTCCGGGCCGGAAAACGAAACGGTTCCGGGCGAACCCCGAAAGGGTACTCACTCACCAGTGCCCCATGCTCCACTATGGTGCCATATAAATCCCGATGGGACTTTGGATACACCACATCAACTCCACAACCAAGCACACCAATGGTTCTGCCCGTTGCAACAGCCCCCAGGTGAGCCGCGCCATCAATTCCCAACGCCACACCACTCACCACGACAAGCCCGCAACCCGCCAACTGTTGAGCAAAATCATGGGCAATTTTTTTGCCATAAACCGTGGC
>JBFFNY010000241.1:0-3418 GCA_041562955.1 Desulfurivibrionaceae bacterium
CTCCGGCAACAATGCCGGTGGAAACGGCTGATTATTTTCTCGGCCTCAACCTGAAGTCCGCCCGGATGATCGGGATGACGATCCCTGACGATGTCATCAGTCAGGCCGATTTTATCATTCGTTAATGTTGACCTCCCTCCCATGAAAAAAAATATTAGAAAACAATTTACCGGCCTCCTTATTCTTGCAGGCCTGGTTTTCTTGATGTTGGGAATCCTGCTGGTGGGGGAAATTTTTTCATCTCAACGGGAGCACGCGGTTGAGATGCAGAAGGAGGTGGGGAAGCGGGCGGTCAATGAATTTACAATCCTGACCCATGAAATTGCAGATACACTGATTATGGTCACAAAACTTGCAGATTTGTTGGACCTGCCCCACGCTGAACAGGAGAATCTTCTCTCTAAGATCCGGTCCCATAAGGACCAGCGCCATAATGATATTATGGAGGAGCTTGTCTTGTTGAATAACCAGGGGCGAATTGTTGCCTTCGCCTCCAGAACGAGTTTGTTTTCCGTCCCCATGTATTACCCATGGTCACCCTTGCGTGACTATTTCAGTTCGCCCGCACCTGGTGAAACCTATTATGGCCCGGTGCAGCGTGATGAGTATGGCATGCCTTTTATGATTTTTGCTGTCCCTTTAGTGAATTATCAAACCGGAGAGATTAAAGGCGCCCTGGCTGCCCGTATACGGATTGCTCAGGTTTGGGAGGAATTGGTTCATAAGCCCGTAGGCCTTCATGGGTTTATTTATATAACGGACGGAGAGGGGCGTGTGCTGTCCCACCCGGGCCCTGCAAAGGGGCTGATGGAGAGAGAATCGATACGGTCATCGGCCAATCACCCCTTGTCCTGGCTGCGCGGTGATGCGACTCTTCGCGCAGTGCAAAAGGTTGCGATCGGCAGCCAGACCTTTTTTATTGTTATCGAGCGCCCCGTTGCTGAAGCGCTGGCGTTGACGATCCATGTTGTTTTTCTTCTGCTTATTTTCGTGGTCCTTTTTCTGGGGGCAGGTGTTGCCAGCGGTATTGTTTTTACCCGAAAAATTATTAAACCCATTGAGTCGTTAGCCTGCACGGCGCAGCAGATTAAGGATGGTGACTTGAGCTGTGTCGCCCAAGTCGAAAGTCAGAATGAGCTCGGTCTTCTTGCCACATCCTTCAATGGTATGATCGGCCAGCTCACACAGGATATTGAGCAGCTGAAGAGGTCAGAGGATGCCTTAAGGGAATCGGAGGCGGGGCTGGAGGCCAAGGTTGCGGAGCGCACCTCTGCCTTGCAGCATCTCCTGGAGTGTTCAAATATCCTGGCGAGCTCCAGGGATTTACACATACTTTACCGGCAGGCGGTTGAGTTCGGGAAGACCCTGCTCGAGCTTGATTTTGCCACCATCATGCTCTTGTCGGAAGATCAAAAAACATTAGTTGTTCAAGATACCCTGGGTTTTCCACAATCTTCGATTGGCGCCGTCTCGTCGGTGGAAGGCCAAGGTTTTGCAACCTATGTCATGAAAGAGAGACAACCTGTTACGGTTATCAACTTTAACACGGAGTCGCGCTTTCAAGTCCCCTGGATTGTTGAGGCAGAGCATATTACCTCGGCCCTCTGTATTCCCATGGTGATCGGGGAGGAGGTGCTGGGTGTTTTTCTCGGTTATACCTGTAAGGAGCGGCATTTCCATGATGCGGAGGTCGTTCTGGGTCAAAGTTTTGTAAATCAGGTCGCTGTGGCGCTGGATAATGCCGGACATTTTCAGCATCTCCAGAGGTCTGAGCTGAAGTTCAAGGAATTATTCGACAACACCAATGATGCCATTCTTGTGTACGATCTGCAGGGTCAATTGCTCGAGGTGAATCGGGTGGCATGTGAACGGCTTGATTATACCCGGGAGGAACTCCTGCATCTCCCTCCGGGGGAATTGATTGCCCCGCAATTTGCCGTTCATCTGCAAGATCGCATCCGGTCGGTGGCAGAAAATAAAAAAGAGATTTTCGAGTCATCCCATGTCACCAGAAGCGGTGTTGCGATTCCTATTGAATTGAGCTGCACCCTCTTTGAGTATGAAGGACAACCTGCGATATTAGGGGTTGCCCGTGATATCAGTGAGCGGCGGAAGATGGAAGAGGAGCTGCTGAAAAATAGAAAACTCGAGTCAGTCGGCGTGCTCGCCGGAGGTATTGCCCACGATTTTAACAATATTCTTGCGGCCATTATCGGCAATATCAATCTGGCAACGATCCAGGTCGCTTCGGGGGATACAAGCACGCAGGATTTGTTGCTTTCAGCCGAAAAAGCAGCCTTGAGGGCGAAGAACTTGACCAAGCAGTTGCTGACCTTCTCAAAGGGAGGGGAACCGGTAAAGGCGATTGCCTCTATTGCCGAGGTGATTGCAGAGTCAACCGACTTTATTCTGCGGGGGAAGAATATTAAGGGGGTCTATCACTTCCCCGATGAACTCTGGCCGGTGTCCATTGATGCCGGACAAATCAGCCAGGTTATTCAAAATATTGTTATGAACGGTTGTGATGTCATGGGCGATGGCGGGTCGATAACAATACGGTGTGAAAATATCGACGCGCATGAGTCCCGTAATCTGCCTGTGGGTCCGGGTGATTATGTGAAGATTTCCATTCAGGATGAGGGGCCGGGTATTCCCCCAAGACAGCTGAAGCGGATTTTCGATCCGTATTTTACGACCAAAAAAGCCGGAAGCGGCCTGGGACTGGCCATTACCCATTCCATCATCAATAAACATGGCGGGGTAATTCGGGCTGATTCTCCCCAGGGGGGAGGTGCCGTATTCACCATTTACCTGAAGGCCGCAAGGTACGGGACGGTTGCGCAGGAAGACAGGGTGGATCTCGTTCTGAATCGCGGGAAGGGGACGGTCATGGTCATGGATGATGATGCCATGATTCGGGAGGTTTCCTCGGGCCTTCTTTCAAGCCTGGGGTACGAGGTTCTCCTTGTGGAAGATGGGCAAGAGGCCATCAATCTTTACAAGAAGCGTGGTTCAGCTGAAAAAATTGATGTGATTATCATGGACCTGACCATACCCGGCGGCATGGGTGGTGAAATTGCCGTGCAGGAAATTCATCGGCTCAACCCTGAGGCAAAGGTGATTGTCTCAAGCGGCTATTCCAATAACCCTATCATGGCAAATTATGCAGCGTATGGGTTTTGTGCAGCTCTGGACAAGCCCTACCAGCTCAAGAGTTTGATGATGGTTATGGATCAGGTGTTGGCCTGAGTCGGCTCCAAGTTCGAACCTCACCCTTCCCTCTTCCCTACTCCTTGCCGATATCCCGATGGCTCACCTGCAGATTCACCTTGAACCCCCTGATGATTTCACTTAACCGCTCCACCACGGCCACTGAGCGGTGTTTGCCCCCTGTACAGCCGATACCGATGGTCAAGGA
>JBFFNY010000242.1:0-3418 GCA_041562955.1 Desulfurivibrionaceae bacterium
CCACGCCACCACGAAAAACCGGCAACCGCGGGAGAGTATTGAGGCCACGACGAACACCGGGACATTCACCCGCGCAACCCCTGCGGTGATGGTGGTCAGTTTATACGGCAGGGGGGTCAGGCCGAAGACAAAGACAATCCACGCATTCCACGTATCATACACCTGAAAGAGATATTCGCCGCCCAGACCAAAACCGAGACTTTCCGTAAGATAGCGCGGCAGCCCGATATCCATTCGCCCTTCCACCTCAACAAGCTGGACATGGGCCACGTTTTCAACAATCCAGCGCCCCACCGTTTCCCAGGCAAAGACGCCGATGCCATACCCAGCCAGACCACCCAGAACCGAGGCCAGTGTGCAGCCGAGGGCGTAACGTTTCCAGCGGGTGGCACAGCCCATCACCAGGGCGACCAGCAGCACATCCGGTGGAATGGGGAAAAAGCTCGATTCGGCAAAGGAGAGCACCATGAGGGCATAAAAGCCGTAGGGTGTATCAGCCCAATGCAGCATCCAGTCATACATCCTGCGGTGCACGGCCCATCTTGGCACCCTATACGGTTTCGTTTCCACGCCCTAACTCTCCCTGTTCCTTGACCCGTTGCGCCAAACCCTGCACCCGGTTCATTATTTCATCCACATCCATAGACAATAGGCGGTGGGCTTCCACCACCAGTTTTCCATCCACTATAACCGTGTGCACATTGCTCCCCTGGCCACTATACACAAGGAGATCCGGGGAATACATCGGGGTCAGATTCACCATAGCCGAATCGAGCAGAACAATATCCGCAAGACTTCCTTCCTCAAGGGTTCCCAGTCCAGCCAGACCAATACAGGCCGCGCCCCCACCCGTGCCCATGTGCAGCACCGCACCGGCCCGGCCATGTTCCGGATCAAGGGAGCGGACCTTGGCAAGCTTGGCACAGGAGTCCATCTCTCCAAAGAGATCAAGGCTGTTATTTGAGGCCGCGCCATCGGTCCCGAGCCCTACCCTGATGTTTTTCTCCAGCATCATCTCCACCGGGGGTATACCGGCTCCGAGCTGCATATTGGAACGGGGACAGGTCACGATACTGCAGTTGCACCGGGCCACGATATCCAGATCCGCAGGCGACAGCCAGACGCCGTGCACCAGGGTGACCTGCGCATCCAGAATACCCAGCGACTCAAGATAGGCCATGGGACTGAGATCGCTAACCGGCAGCAGCGATGCTTCACCCTCTGTTTCCGCGACATGGATGAAAAAGCGCACCCCATGTTTGCGGGCCAGCTGCCTCGCCTCTTTCAAGGTTTCGGGGCTGCAGGTGTAGGGCGAATGGGCAAAGACCGCAGGGGTGATGCGGGGATGTGCCAGCCAGCGGCCGATAAACTCATCCACCACCGTTATTTTCAATCCCGGATCCGGAACGCCCGGGGCCGGAAAATCAATGACGCCGTGTGCGGCTACCGCGCGCATGCCGCTTTCATCATAGGCCCGACAGGCCCCGTCCATACAATAATAGCCATCCGCCACCGTGGTGGTGCCGGACAGGAGTAATTCCGCACAGGCAAGCTTGGTGCACCAGTACACCATCTCTTCATCAACGAGCCGGGCTTCCGCCGGGAAGATATGTTCCGTCAGCCAGGTCATGAGGGGCAGGTCATCCGCCAGGCCGCGAAACAGGGTCATGCCGTTATGGGCATGACCGTTGACCAGACCGGGCATGGCGCAGAACCCTGTGCCGTCGATCTCCTTTTCACAGGATGAGGGCGGCAGGTCTTCCACTGACCCGACATAGGCGATGCGGTTGCCGGACAGCCCCAGACATGCGTGCTCCATGAAAGACCAGTCCTCCTTGCCGACCAACACCTTGCAATTCTTGATTAAAATATCGTAATGCATGAATCATCTCCTGTTTGAGCACACAACAACCATACATCCCGCAACCTGTCAAGAAGGTGACCTCGTCCATTGCAACATGGCGCACCTCCTCCGGCCGCCCTGACAACACACCGCCAGGATAAAATCCACCCCCATTTATTTCCGTTCTCTTATAAATTGCATCCAGCCCGCAAGTCGGTTACATTTTCAGCGATAGCGTTGCATCTCACCCCTACTATTTTGAGAGGATACCATGGCCGACACCTGTCTCTTTTGTAAAATCATCAACGGCGATATTCCAGCGGACAAGCTGTATGAGGATGACGACATCCTCGCCTTCCGCGACATTGCCCCCCAGGCACCGGTTCATTTTCTGGTTATCCCCAAAAAACATATCGCAGGCCCAGGCGCCATCAGCACGGAAGACCAGCAGATCATCGGCAAGATGATGCAAAAGGGCAGTGAAATTGCAGCGCAGGAAGGTGTGGGGGAGGCGTTCCGGGTTGTGTTCAACAATGGCGCGGCTGCCGGGCAGACCGTGTTCCATATTCACATGCATATTTTAGGCGGCCGGGATCTGAGCTGGCCTCCGGGCTGACTTGACTGCCCCCGTCAACCGCTCACTCTTCAATCTCCACTCCGGCAACAATGATCCCTGTCATCTCCTTCATCGCCCGTCCCAATCACGGCAAAACCACCCTACTGGAAAAACTCCTGGCTGAACTGGCCCGCCGCAATATCAAGGCCGGGGTCATCAAGCATCATGTCCATGAGTTTGAATTTGATAAAAAAGGCAAGGACACCTGGCGCCACAAGCAGGCCGGGGCCCACACCGTGATCCTCTCATCCCCGGCCGGCATCGGTCTTGTCCGTGATGTTGCCAGCGACAAAGATGTGGACGAGCTGGTGAATCTCTATTTTTCCGAGATGGATATCGTCCTCACCGAAGGGTATAAATGGGAACAATACCCCAAGATTGAGGTCTTTCGTGCGGCCCGCGGCGGCACCCCCCTGGACGGCCGCAATGCAACGTGGGCGGCCTTTGTCAGCGATGCGGACCTGGAAACCGACCTCCCCCGTTTCGGGCTGGACGACATCAGTCCCCTGGCGGATTTCCTCCTGACCCAGTTTCCTCGCACACCGGGACTTTCCCTTCTTGCCGATGGCAAACCTGTGCTCCTCAGTGACGAGAAACAGGAGCAGCTCGCCACCTATATCCGCACCCTGGTGGAAGAAGAACAGGACACGCCCCGCTCAATCTCTCTGAAGATCCGCTATGATCGCTGATACGGCCGGCGTCATTCTGGCCGGAGGCAAATCCAGCCGCTTCGGTTCAAACAAGGCCCTGGCATTGGTGAAGGGCAAACCCATGATCCGCCACGCCATGGATATGCTGGAGACCCTGTTTCCGGAGCATCTTCTCGTGACCAATTCCCCGGAAGAGTACAGCTTTACCGGCTGGAACATCACCCCGGACATCTATCCCGGCTGCGGCCCCCTCGCCGGCATCCATGCGGCCCTGACCCGGGTGAAGAGTGAGAAAATTTTCGTGGTGGG
>JBFFNY010000243.1:0-3413 GCA_041562955.1 Desulfurivibrionaceae bacterium
CCATTGTCAGTGCAGAGCTGCAGGTTCTCCTGCCGAAACTGGCGTTCTACAAGACAGCGCTCTCCGGCAAGAAGGCCGCCATCTATGTGGGCGGCTCGTTTAAGGCCTTCTCCCTGGTCAAGGCCTTTCGGCTGCTGGGCATGGATGTGGTGATGGTGGGGAGCCAGACCGGCACGGAAGAGGAGTACCGGGAGCTTGCTGAAATTACCGATCCCGGCACCATCATCGTCGACGATACCAATCCCTTGGAGCTCACCAGTTTCCTGGAGGAAAAGGCGGTGGATATCCTGGTGGGCGGGGTGAAGGAACGTCCCATCGCCTACAAGCTGGGCGTAGGTTTTTGCGACCATAACCACGAGCGGAAAGAGGCGCTGGCGGGTTTCACCGGCATGCTCAATTTCGCGGAAGAGGTGTACCGGTCAGTGACCAGTCCGGTGTGGCGGTTCACCGCGTGACGGGTCGCAGCCAGTTGAGATTATCGAGTTGAACGGGGAGTTACGAACATGAGCAAGATGCCAAATTATATTTCCACCACCAATGCCTGTAAATTATGCACGCCGCTTGGCGCGGCCTTGGCCTTCAAGGGTATCGAGGGAGCGGTCCCCTATCTCCACGGCTCCCAGGGATGTGCCACCTATATGCGCCGCTATATCATCAGCCATTTCAATGAGCCCATTGATATCGCCTCATCCTCCCTTTCTGAAAAACATGCGGTGTATGGGGGCGGCCCGAATCTGAAGCTGGGGCTGCAGAACGTCACCCGGAAATATGCACCCCAGCTCATCGGCATTGCCACCACCTGTCTCACCGAGACCATTGGTGACGATGTTCCCCTGTATCTGCAGGAGTATGATCTGGAATTCCCCGGAGAAAAGCCGATCATGGTCCCGGTTTCAACCCCGAGCTATAGCGGCACCCACATGGAGGGGTTTCATGATGCGGTGACCTCCACCATCAAGACCCTCGCCGTCGCAACACCAAAGGCAAAGGGGAGGGTGAATGTCCTGCCCGGCCTGGTTTCGCCGGCTGATATTCGTTATCTGCGGGACATTGTCGAGGACTTTGGTCTTGAACCCACCATTCTGCCTGATATCTCCGACACCATGGATGGCCAGGCCGCCAGGACCTATGCCAAGATTCAGCCGGGCGGCACACCCCTTGAAATGATCCGCACCATGCCCGCCAGCGGTGGCACGGTGGAGTTCGGCCATACCATGGGCAACCAGAGCGGCGGCCTCTTCCTCCAGGAGAAATTCGGGGTCGCCAATCATCGCATGGCGCTGCCCATGGGGATCACGGCCACGGATGCGTTTTTCGCCACCCTGGCGCGCTTAAGCCAGAGGGATACTCCTGCCAGGTATACGGCAGAGCGTGGTCGTCTGGTGGACAGTTATGTGGACGGTCATAAATATGTCTCGGGCAAGAGGGCCATTCTGTACGGAGAAGAGGATCTGGTGGCGGGGCTTGCCGGTTTTCTCGCCGAGATCGGTGTCATTCCAATCCTCTGTGCATCAGGGGGCAAGTCCGGCAGGTTTGCCGAGTCCATCAGGGCGGCAACCGGCGATATCCTGACCCAGCAGCCCGAGGTGCATGAGGGCATGGATTTCCATGACATCAGCGAACAGGCTGAAGCCCTGGCTCCTGATCTCCTGGTGGGCCATTCCAAGGGGTATCCCCTGGCCCAAAAAATGAACATTCCCCTGATCCGGGTGGGGTTTCCCATCCATGACCGCATGGGGGGACAGCGTATTCTCCATGTGGGCTACCGGGGGGCGCAATCCCTGTTTGATCTGGTGGTCAATGCAGTTATTGCCAAGAAGCAGGGTGATTCACCCATCGGCTACTCATACATGTAATTTAAGAACAGTTAACATTATAGAAGCACGCAAAAAGGAGCGTATCATGAAAATTATTGAAACCAGTCCTGATCTAACCCGCCATCCCTGTTTTAACGCCAAGGTCCAGGGCAAGTTTGGCCGGGTGCATCTGCCTGTGGCTCCGAAATGCAACATCAAATGTAATTATTGTAACCGAAAATATGACTGCGTGAATGAATCCAGGCCAGGGGTCACCTCCACGATTCTCTCCCCGGATCAGGCCCTGGCCTATATGGAAAAGGTGCTGATCGCTGAGCCGCGCATATCGGTGGCCGGGATCGCCGGCCCGGGTGACCCCTTTGCCAATGCGGATGAGACGTTGCGGACCATGCAGCTCCTCCGCCAAACCTACCCGGATCTCATTCTCTGTCTGTCCAGTAACGGTCTGGGGCTGGCCCCTCATGTGGACGAGGTGGCGGATATCGGCGTGTCCCATGTGACGGTGACGGTGAACGGCATTGATCCGAACATCACCAAGAATATCTATAGTTTTGTCAAGGACGGCAATGTCATCTACCGTCATATCCAGGCGGCGGAACTCCTGCTGGCGCGGCAGATAAAGGCGATTGAGAAACTCAAAACACGCGGGGTGACGGTGAAGGTCAACTTTATCACCATTCCCGGGGTGAACGACCATCACGCGGTAACCACGGCCAAGGCCATGGCCAAGATGGGGGTGGATCTCTTCAACTGCATGGCGATGCTCCCCAATGTCGGAACCCCGTTTGCGGATGTGGTGGAGCCGGATAAGGTCATGATGAATGGTCTGCGCAATGCATGTGAAGTCCATCTTCCCCAGATGCGTCATTGCAAACGGTGCCGGGCCGATGCGGTGGGGTTGCTTGGCAAGGATAAGTCGGGTGAAATGGCCGGGTGTCTGAATGCCTGCGCCTCCATGCCGCCGGCCGTGGCCCAACCCCGCCCCTATGTGGCTGTGGCCAGTATGGAAGGGATGCTGGTGAATCAGCATCTGGGTGAGACCATAAAATTTCTGATCTATGGCCAGGACGGGGATGGGTTTACACTCATTGAAGAGCGGCCCGCTCCCGTTCCCGGCGGCGGTATCGGGCGCTGGGAGGCGATGACACGGCTTTTCCATGACTGCCGTGCCGTCATGGTGGCCGACATGGGGGAGAGTCCCCGGGCCATTTTTGAACGGGCCGGGATCACCCCGGTGACCATGTCCGGCTTTATTGAGGCAGGGCTCCGGGCGGTGTATTCAGGCAAAGACCTGTCGATTTTTAAGCGGAGGGCCAAGAAGAGTTGTGGTTCCGGCTGCGTTGGGACCGGTACGGGATGCGGGTGATATAAAACAGAGGAGGGGCTTCAGGTTCGTTTCAGGTGCAGGGATGGGCAATGAAGAGGAGGTTGAGCTGCACCTGCTCTTCATTGTGATCCTGTTGACTCCAGCTGTTGGCCTCTCTGGATGATCGATACCCCTGACTAAAAGAGATCATTGTCAAGAATGAGGGCGGAGAGGGAGATCATGCCCACCAGTTCGCCGTTTTCTATAACCGGGGCGCGGCGTATGCCCGC
>JBFFNY010000244.1:0-3390 GCA_041562955.1 Desulfurivibrionaceae bacterium
CGAGGGCACTGATCATGATGAGGATGAGGAGACATTTAAATTTCAGGTTCATTGTTGTTCTCTGGGATGGTGCCAATAAGATAGTTGAGGGCGGTGTCTAAGGTTGCATGGGTGAAGCGGAAACCTGTTTCCCTGAGTCTGTCCGGCCGGGCAAGCGTCGATGCCAGGGGGATTTCTTTACCCATTTCACCATAGACCATGGTGAGAAGTTTTGCCGGTACGGGCAACAGGGTCGGCCGCTTTAATTTTCGGCCTAAAACCTCGGCAAGGGTGCGGTTGCTGACCGGATTGGGACCGGTGAGATTAATAGGACCGTGGATTTCATCATGAAAAAGACAATGATGGAAACTGTAAATAAGGTCATTCATGGAAATCCAGCTGATGATCTGTTTCCCGTGTCCCAGTGGCCCGCCCAGTCCAAATCTTGCCGGGGTCAACAAGCGCTGCAAGGCCCCTCCTTTCGGGGTAAGCACTACGCCGATTCTCAGGGTCACGACCCGCATAACATCAGCCGCTTTTAAGGCCTCCTGTTCCCAGAGGTCACAGACCTCAGAGATAAAATCGCTCCCCTTTGTGCTTGACTCGTTCATCTCGTCCATGTTGCGGTTGCCGTAATAGCCGATGGCGGAACTGGAGAGAAAAACCCGCGGTTTCTGGCTCCTCTCGACCATTTTCTGGACGAGCAGCCGCGTGGTCTGGATACGGCTGTCGATGATACGTTTCTTTTTTGAATCTGTCCAGCGGCTGTCGCCGATATTCTCGCCTGAGAGGTTGATCACGCCGTCAATATGGTCGATGGATGAAAGATCCAGGTCGTTTTTCTCCGGGTTCCAGTAGAGTTCATCCGGCCCGGACGGCGGGCTGCGGACGAGCTTGATGACGCGATGTCCGCCTGTGGTGAAAAAGGGGACCAGGTTTCGGCCTATCGTCCCGCTGGCCCCGCTGATGAGGAGAGTCAGCGGCGTTGTCGGTGCGAGCTGGTGTGTTGCCAGATCGTGGTGGAGCATATGGTGGCGATAGCGGAAGGATTGCTCAAGCTGTTGATGGATCGTGCGCTGGAACAGGTTCCCCAGTTTGCCCCCCGGCAACGCATAGGCAATGTCATCGACAAGGGTTGAGCGGTTCTCTTCTCTTTCCTGATAGAATCGATGGGTGTGGATGAAGGATTTGAAGGGCCCCTTAAACTGCATGTCAGTGAAGGAGACATTCTTTTCATAGTCGATATGGTGGGAGATCCAGTGGAGCGGAATTCCACCCGGGCGAATGATGAGGTGAACCGTCCCTCCAGGCTGGATAGACCCGGTTCTGCCTATGACCTGCACCCTTTCCCATGGAGGGATACACCGCTCCAGGGCACCGGGCTGTTCATGCCATTTGAAACAGGTTTGCACCTTCACCGGGAAGGTGGAGGTCTGTTTAAACCGGTGCATGATGGTCAGGTTGGTTTTGTACAGAACGTTCCATATCTCGTACCTTGTGTTGTGACAGGGGGGGAAACGCCATCCGTTTTCCTGGATTGTCCTTTGTCGTGCGCTGAAAAAGGGAGGGGTTTTGCCTCTCAGGAGTATACGCTGATTCTGTGCATACTTTCAAGAATAACAGGGATATGCAAAAGGATATTCCAGGACGGTATCGGCGGGTGGCGAGAGGTGAACGTTAATAAAATATGATGCGCACTGTTGCGCTCCAGGGACAGTCGTTGGTCTGTTGACCATTGGTGTGTCGGATTTTCCGATAGTTTGGCGAATTCGTAAAGGTATTAAGAATTGTACAGGATGGAGGTTATCCGATAGTTTGGCGTTCTTTTTTTAACTCTTGATTATGGAGAATATCGTGAAGCCTGTTGCCCTTTTAGTTGGAGTAGTACTCCTGTTGCTTTCCCCTCCCATGGTTTTTGCCCAGTCCCAGTCGTCTGGAACCATTACCATGGAATTTGACCTTTCCCATCATGATGTTGACCAGGAAGTGAAACTGTGGATTCCCTACCCTCTTTCTGATCCGGATCAGCTGATCTCAGGAATTTCGATCTCTGGAGATTATGCCGAGTCTGCTGTCTATTCCGATCAGCAGTTTTCCACCCCCATGCTGTATGCCCGGTGGGATAAAAACAGCGCACGCCGCACGCTTTCTTTCACCTTTGATGTGGTGCGGCAGGAGGTGGTGAGAAAAGATTTTCCCGCCGTTGAGGGCAGTTTCAACCCCCAAGATTATGCCCTGTATCTACAGCCAACCCGTTTAGGGCCGATTGATGGTGTGGTAAAGGAGCTTGCTGACCAGATTGTTGCCGGCCAAACCACCATTCTCGGCAAGGCCAAGGCCATCTATGACTGGACCTGTGAAAATATGTACCGCGATCCGGCAACCAAGGGGTGCGGTCCTGGTGATGTCTGTCTGCTGCTGCAGAATCCAGGTGGCAAGTGTACCGACATTCACTCCGTTTTCGTGGCCCTGTGTCGTGCTGCAGGTGTTCCGGCCCGGGAGATTTTTGGCCTGCGGCAAGGTAAAGAGCCCGTGGTCAATGTGAGCAGTTGGCAGCATTGCTGGGCTGAATTCTTTTTGCCGGGTTATGGCTGGGTTCCTGTTGATCCCGCAGATGTCCGCAAGATGATGCTGAAGCATAAGCTTGCGCTTGCTGATGCAAAAACCAGGGAATACCGCGATTATTTCTGGGGGGCGTGGGATCCGTATCGGGTTAAACTGGCCGTGGGCCGGGACCTGGTTCTGACGCCGCCGCAACAGGGGGAGCCGCTGAATACCTTTGGCTATCCCTACGCCGAAGTGGGCGGGAAACCGCTGGACTGGCTTGATCCAGCCGCATTTAAATATACCTTTACCTATCGTCAGTAAAAAAATAGCTTGTTTGCATGGCGAGGACAGGGTTGATTGGAGGGACCGTCTCAGGACGGTCCCTTTTTTTATGCGACAGAGATGATTTCGTATGCAGAATATCTTGAACCTGCATCAGACTCTATTATAATTCACCCTTTCACCCTTTCACCCTTTCACCCTTTCACCCCTATGCCCTACCTCACCATTACCAACGGCAAAACCCTTCTCGCCCTCTATATTCAGCCTCAATCCTCAAAAAATAAATTTTGCGGCCTGCATGGTGACGAAATGAAGCTGGCGATCACGGCGCCGCCGGTTGACGGCAAGGCGAATAAGGGTGTGATCGTGTTTCTGGCAAAGTTTCTCGGGGTTGCAAAGGGAGCCATTTCCATCAGGCGCGGTCTGCAGAGCCGCCATAAACAACTTCTGGTGGATGGGATCAGTGGTGATGAGGTGCGGGAGAAAATAGAACGGTCCATGGGTTGAAGATCGTTGTTATCCGGTTTGTTTCAGGGCGTGTAATAATTTCAACCGGGCCTCGGTGATGAAACCGGGGTTTTC
>JBFFNY010000245.1:0-3374 GCA_041562955.1 Desulfurivibrionaceae bacterium
CAGGGCATTCTGCGGTTCAACCAGAATCCGATAGAACTCATTCTCGCCGAGGGCGTCAAGCTCCACCCGTACCGGGAAACGCCCCTGTAACTCCGGAACCAGGTCAGAGGGTTTACTGGTATGGAAGGCACCACTTGCAATGAAAAGGATGTGATCGGTGCGCACCATGCCGTGTTTTGTATTGACGTTCGCCCCTTCAACAATGGGGAGAAGATCACGCTGCACCCCTTCCCGTGAGACTTCACCGGCACTTCCCCCTGTACCACGGGAGGCAATCTTGTCAATTTCATCCAGGAAGATAATCCCTGTCTGCTCCACGCGTTCCAGGGCCAGACGGGTCACCTCTTCCATGTCGATGAGCTTATCCGCTTCCTGTTTTTCCAGCACTGGAATGGCATCTTTGACGCGAAACTTTTGCTTCTTGGATTTCTTTGGGAAAATTTTAGAAAACATATCCTTCATGGAGGAACCCATATCATCCGTGGGGCCTGTGGAAAGAATTTCAACCATGGGCATCGCCGGAGCCGGTTGATCCACACTCATTTCAACCTCCCGCTCATCAAGCAGTCCATCATCAAGCATCTTGCGGAATTTCTCCCGGGTCGGGGAGACGGCGGGATCCGTAATCGTGACGCCTGCGGCAACCGGAGGTGGCGGAATGAGCAGATCAAGGAGCGCCTCTTTCGCCCTCTCCTTGGCCTTTTGCTGAACCAGCTCGGTCTGCTCTTCCTTGACCAGGTTCACCGCAAGATCCGTGAGGTCACGAATCATGGATTCCACATCGCGCCCGACATACCCGACCTCAGTGAATTTGGTGGCCTCAACCTTTAAGAATGGCGAACGAACCAGCTGGGCCAGACGCCTGGCAATTTCTGTTTTACCCACACCTGTGGGGCCGATCATAATGATATTCTTGGGAGAGATCTCGTCGCGCAGCGGCTGAGGGACCTGTTGCCTGCGCCAGCGATTACGCAGGGCCACAGCCACAAAACGTTTGGCTGAATCCTGACCGATGATATACCGATCAAGCTCTGCGACAATCTCTTGAGGAGAAAGGGGTTGAATCTGATTCATATCTTTTCCACCGTAATATTTTTATTTGTAAAGACACAGATGGATCCGGCAATGTCCATGGCGGCCCTGGCAATTTCTTCAGCATGCAAATCACTGTATTGAATCAAGGCCTTGGCCGCAGACTGGGCATAGACCCCGCCTGAACCAATGGCGAGGATACCGTCGTCCGACTCAATCACATCCCCGGTTCCGGAAAGAAGAAGTGAATAATCTTTATCTGCGGCAATGAGCATGGCCTCCAGTCGCCGTAACATCTTATCCGTACGCCAATCTTTGGCAAGTTCAACCGAGGCGCGCATGAGATTCCCATTATATTGCTCAAGCTTACTCTCAAGCCTGTCAAACAGGGTAAAGGCGTCCGCTGTGGCACCGGCGAAACCGGTGATCACCTGATCATTAAAGAGACGCCTGACCTTCCGCGCGCCCTGTTTCATAACCGTATTCCCGAGTGAAACCTGGCCGTCACCCGCCATGACCACATCGCCTTTATGGCGAACGCAAATAATTGTCGTGGATCTAATTTTCATATTTTTCCGTACCTGAATTTCATATTTAGTTTGGCGTAGAGGTTCAGCCTGTCTGGGTTGGCACGCCTGACCGTCATCGGCCAGAAACAAACAAGCCTTGCCCATAAACCAAGACCGCAAACAGTGCAGACCAATGTCCTCAACAACCTTATTTCAACGGATGAGACTTATCGTACACATCCATAAGATGATCTATCGTCACATGGGTATATTTTTGCGTCGTGGACAGACTGGCATGGCCGAGCAACTCCTGCACCACCCGGAGATCAGCCCCCATTTCCAGCAAATGCGTCGCAAAGGAATGCCTGAGCGCATGGGGCGTTACCGGAACAACAATCCCTGCCCGCGCGCCGTAACCGGCCACCATTCTCTCTATTGAACGACTGGTCAGACGGCCTCCCCTGCTGTTCACAAACAAAGGTTCGTCATCATGAAACCGACCTCTTTTGATCTTTGCTTCAATCAGCGATTGCCTTTGGGGAAGATAATGACGCACCGCATCCAGTGCCTGATTTCCTACAGGAACCAGTCTTTCTTTCTTTCCTTTGCCGAGTACGTTAACCATTCCCTGCGCAAAATCAAGCGATTCAAGTTCACATTTTGAAATTTCAGAGACACGCATCCCCGTGGAGTAGAGCAACTCTAAAATTGCCGTATCCCGCAGATGAAACCGGTCGATGTCGCGCGGTTCTTCAATGAGGGAAAAAACTTCATCCACGGTAAGGAAGGTCGGGATGTGCTTGCCAACCTTCGGCATGGAAATAGATGCGGTGGGATCCACATCCAGGTACTGGCCCCTCACTAAAAACCGACAGAACTGCCGCACGCCTGAAATCATCCGTGCCACAGAAGACGGTTTTTTCTTGCTGTTGAGCCCATACACCCAGCGACGAATAGAATCCTTGGTGAGGGTGATGGTTTCACCGTCGCTGTCATCACAACCATTATAATCGGCAATATCGAGTGTATAGCTGGCAATGGTGTGCTCGGAATAACCTTTCTCCACCCTGAGCCAGTCAAGAAACAAGGCGACATGTGAGCGCGTAATTTTATTTTTAATGGAAATTATCCTTTAAAATTATATTTTTATATCGCAAGGGTACGTCTCAGAACTGATTACCACAGCCATGTTTTTTTTTAAACCGTTGCCAGTCTCAGGTTTCTATTTTACTATTATAACCTTATTTAAAACCTCTAAATAGGTTAATGGTAATGGCTCGAAAAACATTTGAACAGGCAATGCAACAACTGGAACAGATCACGGCTGAACTTGAAAGCGGTGAACTGCCCCTTGATATAAGTTTAAAGAAATTTGAAGAAGGAATTAAGCTTGCTGATTTTTGCAATACAACACTTGATGAATCAAAAAAGAAAGTTTCCCTTCTCCTTGAAAAGAATAACAGTTTCATAGAGACCCCTTTTGAACACAATGGATCTTAAACAGTATCTTCAGGATAAAAAGAGAATTGTCGAGGCCGGCATGGAGCAGTATATGCTCCAGTCCAACGACCTGCTCCATGACCACATTGAAGCCATGCGCTACTCCCTTTTCGCAGGCGGGAAACGTATCAGGCCTATTTTATGTATTGCAGTGTGTGAGGCCCTGGGCTGTCATGATGACGCCGTATTACAGGTTGCCATGAGCCTTGAGTGTATCCATACCTATTCCCTTATCCATGATGATTTACCCGCCATGGACAATGATGACCTCCGCCGCGGCAAACCCACCAGCCATGTGAAGTTTGGCGAGGCCGGCGCCATACTTGCCGGTGA
>JBFFNY010000246.1:0-3355 GCA_041562955.1 Desulfurivibrionaceae bacterium
AGGTCTGAGGTCTGAGGTCTGAAAAAGGTTCTCATCATTAAAATAGAATACACGCCATACCAAACAAAAATGACCACGACAAAACTCACACCACTTGCAATATATAAAATCACACCCAAGTCCAACTGCGGCCAATGTTTATTGCCATCCTGCCTGGCCTTTTCTGCAGCGGTGGTCGCCGGTTCTAAAAAATTCAAAGACTGCCCTCATCTCCACGCAGAAGACTACAAGCAATTAGAACTCCACCAGACGACAACAGATACACAGGATGCCACACGAGCCGAGTTTATTGAAAAGCTGGAAGGGAAGGTTACCCAACTTGACTTTCAGGACATTGCCCCGATTCTCGGTTGCCAGGTTAAGCATGGACAGCTTGAAATCCTGTCCCTTGGCAAGAAATTCAGTATAAATCAACGAGGGAACATCACCTCCGAATGCCATATCATTCCCTGGATCCAGGCACCGATCTTAAGCTACATCACCCATCAAACCCATATGGACATTACAGGCAACTGGATTTCATTTCGAGAACTCAAGGGCGGCATTGACTGGCAGGGGTTATTTACCAGCCGTTGTGAACAACCGCTTTGTGCCTTGGCAGACCAGAACCCTGAACTATTGGCAGATCTCATCGACCTGTTCATGGGAACTGAGGCCGACACACAAAAATATGAGGCCGACATTGGTCTCATTCTTCACCCGCTCCCCCACATTCCCATCCTGATCTGCTACCAGAAAGCGGATGCAGATTTAAACTCTGAGCTCACCATATTTTTCGATGAATGCTGCGGCCAGAACCTGCATATCAAGTCGATTTATACGTTATGCGCCGGGCTTGTAAAAATGTTTGAACAAATTGCGCTTCGCCATAGTTAACAAAAAAAAAGGCCCAGGGAAAAACCCCGGGCCTTTTTTAATGCAGTGAGAAAAACATCACCCAGGAAGGACTTCAATCCCCTCAAGCTTCCAGTTTCTGTCCCCAACAACCCGGGCCCAGGTCCAATTCTCATTAAACTTCACCGGTTCCGTCATACTGCCCTTCACCACATCACCACTGGTTTCATCAACGGTATAATCAAGCAGGTTCGCCTCAAAGTTCACCACAACAAATTCATCCGTTCCATCAAGACCCGCCTCAACGACATCAACCGTCCGGACTGCGACATTCTCAAGTTTATTGAGATGGCCGTCACGGGTCATGGTGGCAAACTGGTCCTCATATTCACGAATAAGGGTATCGCCGAGAAGATGCTTATAGGATGACATATCACGACGCATCCAGCCTGCCTGCACCTTAAAAAATACATCCTGGGCAACTTCTGAAAAATATTGAGGATCAAAATCCGGTTCAGACTGGCGAATTTCTGCAATTCCCTGATCCAACACTGTCCCAGCAGGAGCATCATACTGTTCAGCCGCCGCCTGTTGACCATAATGGTCCGAACGCCTTGGCCCGGGGTTCATTTTCTTAAAGATAAAGTAAAATAATCCGCCGAAAATGAGGATCTGCAAGAGACCGATCCCACTGCCTCCCATCCCTGCACCACCGAACATGGAACCGAAAAGCATTGAACCGATGGCACCGCCAATCAACCCCCCAGCCAAACCGCGCCCGAAACTCCCGGTATTCGTCCTGGGACGGGTGGTCTGAGCTGGACTGGTGGTGGTCCTTGAGCGGGAAAATGATCGGCCGCCACTACGGGAACGGGCATCAACACTACTGACAAGACAACTCATATCAAAGAGTAAACAGGCAAAAAAAATCAAACAAAATGGGCCAAAAAACCGTGCCATAGTGCGCATTAAAAAACCTCAAAAAAAATTATACCAAGGGAATCGAAGCAGATCATCGTCGCCCCAAACAGGCGGAAATACGCTTAGAAAAAGGCACTATACCATGACAGAAAACAGATGCTCGAAAAACAGTAGTTAAACCTCTTTACCTTACCGGTAAATACTGCTTATATACGTGTAAACATCTTATATATTGGTGTGTTAGCAAATACAACTTCCAACACCTCGGGAGTACCATCCACCCTTCTGTTCGGACATAAGACTATGCTGCTAAAAAAACTCCTTTTCATTCTCTGTCTTGTTTGCATTCCCGCAACCATTCTTCATGCTGAGAACAATGGTTTTAAAGAAATTACAGCCCCTGAAACAAAATTAATGATGGACGAAAATCCATCCACCCTGCTCATTAATGTCCTCAGCTCACTGGAATACGAGCTGCAGCACATTACAAACTCCATATCCATCCCCGTAAACCAGCTCAAGAATTCACCGTTATTACCTGAAGATAAGGACGTCCCTCTTATTTTTTACTGCATGGGGCCCAGGTGACCATACTCACTTCGTGCTGCAAGGTTTGCAGTTAAAAAAGGCTACACCCAGGTGTATCGTTTTACCGGTGGAAATGCGGAATGGCGCAGTTTCAACTACCCCCAGGTGCTCAATGACAAATACCGGGATATCAAACCAAAGAAAATAAAGCCCGAGACCGCTGCCGAACTCATGGCAGAAAAAGATATTCTCCTCATTGATGTTCGGCCGGCTAACTTTACGAAATGGCCTAATTTCATCCCTGCATCGATCAATTTCCCTGTACTGACCATCACAGAGAGAATTGGCGAAATCCCTCGGGATCGTCCGATTATCCTCACCGACTGGACCATGCGCCAATCCCCGCTTGTTGCTAAATATCTGCTGGCAAACGGGTATGACAATGTTCTGGGTGTTCTCAAGGGCGGCAGTATCCGTTGGGCCACAGAGGGATACCCCATTGAGACTCGTGAAGTACAAGATAAAGATATTGAGTAACCGGATAGTAAAAAAGATATTTTACCATGGCTCCCATTTCTCCCCTGAAAAAACCACCGCAACCATCGATTATTATTCGTAAACTCCGGTTTACGGCAATTGTCCTGGTGGCCTTTATTTTTATCAATGCGGCTTATGCTGTGTATAAGGGCGTTCAGGTTAGTAATGAGCTCGTTTCATCCACGCTGGATGAGCGTATCGCCAATGCCGAATCCGTCATCCGCTTCCAACTCCTTGAGCTTGGTCTTGTCGGCGGTATTGTCCAGGAACAGGAACAAAAGTTCGTTAATTATCTCGATTTTGACAAATTGCGCCCCATTCAAGTCATGTTGCAAACCATCGCGTCAAAACATGACCTGGACAAGGTATTTTTCCTTGATGAAGACAGACATCTCCTCGTCAGCAACACCGAAGCGAATAGTGAGATCACCGATCCGACCCAATACCACGCCCTTACCCAGGACATTAACACCTCTGCCACAATACAGCATATTCCCACGAAATTCTTTGCCCATAACAAAAGCAACATAGCCAC
>JBFFNY010000247.1:0-3345 GCA_041562955.1 Desulfurivibrionaceae bacterium
GCCATGCGGCGGTGCTCAGGGGTACGCTCAGGGGTAAAGCAGCCGAACAGTCCCAGGGTCAGATCCAGAAAATCCCGGCGAAAATAGGCAAGGATCGCCAGCAGACTGGCCAGGTGCAGCACCACATCAAAGGTGAGTCCAGCCTCCTGCACCCCGAAGAAATGTTCTGCCAGAATCAGATGACCGGAACTGGAGATAGGCAGGAACTCGGTCGCGCCTTGCAGAAAACCTAAAAAAACTGCATATAGAATATCCATAATATATCTCAAATGTTTATACGTAGGGTGTCGTCTTGAAGCTTGACACCCTGCAGCGTTTTAACAGTATTGCTCCTGTTTGTATTGTAAGCTTAAGAACCAAACGGTTCCTTCCTTAACATGGTGCACCCAAAAGAGTAAGAACATGGAACAGTTGGGGTTGCAACCCGGCGCCCCTGCAGTCTAAACCATCATCGGACCGCCTGAAAAAAATGAACCCCTTCTCAAACCTTGCCGACGGACTGCTCGTTCTCTTTCTTCTGGCTGGTCTGGCCGGCACCTTCGTGCCAATCCTGCCCGGACCGATACTCATTACCCTGGGGGCCTTGGTGCACGGCCTGCTCAGTGATTTCAGCCCCATAGGATGGACCGCGATCAGTATCCTGATTCTCGCCTGTATTATTGTCACGCTCGGCCAGACCCTGTTCTCCGCCATCGGCACCCAGCGCTACGGCGGTTCCAGATACGGCATGATCGGCGGCGCTATGGGTCTTTTTGCGGGACTCTTTCTGCCGATTCCAGGCGGGATGATTCTGGGCGCCTTTACAGGGGCGCTCATTGCCGAACTTTATTTTACAAAAAAAGAAATCAAACAGGCGGCAAGGGCCGGTCTGGGCGGCGTGCTCGGCTTATTGGCCTCATTTCTATTCGAAATCGGTATCACCTTCAGCATGGCCATCTATGTTGTATCACTCTTTTACTAAAATACAAGTCACGGCCAGATCCCACCCGCCAAAACAAAAAACGCATCCCCACTCTAGACCAAGTGAGGATGCGTAAAAACAAACAACTATGGATTTCTATCTAGAAATCAACAAGCAATTTATTAGACTCTTCATTCCAGGTCACCACGATGAACCAGATGGCCATGGACGCGGCAATGAGAGCAATACTTCCCGTATACCCGAGAACATCAGGCATATACACATAACCACTACCCTCGCCACCGAAGTAGCCAAGATAACCGCCTTTCTCAAGGTTGATCTCATCTGCTCCAAAGTTCTGGAACCACTTAGTCATCAGGGAGTTGGACAGGGCAAAGAACGGCACAACCAGGATGAGCTTGATCTGACCTTCACCGACACGCCACAGGGTACCGGAACCACAACCACCAGCGAGCATGGCGCCGAAACCGAAGATGAAACCACCAACGATGGAGCCCCAACCAAAGGTTCCACGGACATAATTGGAGGTAGCCAAAACAGCTGAACCATCGCCGCGCATCGGTACACCGTATTTCAGCACCGCACCGCCAATGGCAACAATGAGGATGGACAGGGCAACCGATTTAGCGAGGGTACAGTCACCGGTCATGTGCGGCTCACGAAAACCCTGAACCATACACCAGCGACCACGCTGCATGGCATAGCCGAGTGCGGCGGCAATCACCATCAGACCGCCCAGGGAAACCAAATAATCGGGATCCTTCTCGCCGGCAAACAACACACCGCCGATGGCATCAATGGCCTCGGTATCTTCAATGCCAGCAAAGGCACGGGCCCCGACAATAAGGGCAACCAGGGCAACAACACCCAGGAAGGTCTTGGCCGGAGCAGGCATATCAAGGGTAAAGGCACCGCCGCTTCCCCAGGTAATATTGGACATTTCCCAATAGATGTATTTCAGACCAACAATAACACCGACAACAAGGCCGGCCCACATGGTGAAACCATTGGCGGAAAGGTTACCGATCGCATTGTACATCCCGCCGACATTACAACCACCCGCCAGTGTTGCACCGATTCCCATCAGGATACCAGCGGCAACACCCTTGGCAAGCTCAAGTTTGGGTGGGAAGCGCAGAGCAAAGTCGCCGCCAAGACAGGCGGAAACAAAGGCACCGGCAATAAAGCCAATACCGATAACAGAACCGGAACTGGCAAGCCAGCCCGCAGGGGCATCCGCATAGAGTCCCAGAAAACCAGACTCAGCACCGGCCATAGAGGCGATGCCGTGAACCATCCAGTCGCCCCAGTTACGGATCGCGCCCACAGCACCCCAGGGGCGCCACCAGGCCATCATCATAACACTGAGCATACCGATGAGTGCACCGGCCAGCATCGGGTTCCACTCTTCTTTCGTGATATGCTTATACAACGCACCAATCTTCTTGCCTAAAAGGCTTCCTTCTTCACTCATAATCTCTCTCCTCTCCCCTTTAACAAAACAACCCGATCCTGGGCATTTTGCCTCCGTTGACAACGTCTGTAAGGAATATCAAAATCGACATCCCGAGCTCTATTTTCATGGACATGGTCAGAATAAGTATTTTTACGTACTCACCTCGCAATATCCAATACTTACAACCTCAAAACAAACTACAATCCTACTTCATTACCCATGCTTGGGATGTTTGTCAAGCAGCTTGTCTTCAGCCCATTTCAAGCCATAACACAGCCGCCATGCGTTGCATATCATATCACCCTATTATAACGACATTATAACCCCTCCCACCCCCCACGAAAAACACCCAAGTAAGATGCCAGCGATTTCAATTTTATCCCCCTGGATATCTTGCTTATGAACCGCTATTCATTTCACTTGACACCCCCAACCATTCTTGTTAGAGAAATACTCTTTTAGAGATAAAATTATGTGCTGATTTGCACACATTTTTAAGCTAACGTGGCATATAGCCACCCCTTATTCTTTTTTAAATCTAGTTGGAGGAACACCATGAGTGACCATTTAGTTGCCCCTGAGGGACTTGAAGTAGCTCGTACTCTCGACGCAAAAGGCTTAAGCTGTCCAATGCCACTGCTTCGCACCAAGAAAGAGATCGACAAGATTAATAGTGGCGATATCCTTGAAATTCTTGGAACCGACCCAGGTTCTCGTAACGACCTTCCTGGCTGGTGTTCTCGTTCCGGACATGAGTACCTCGGAGAAATTGAAGACTCTGGTTTCATTCGTTTCTATTTAAAGAAAGCGTAATTGAAGCAGGTCTGAGTTTTATGGCATATCAAATTCATTTGATATGCCTTTTTTTTATTTTTACTTAACTGGAGAATACAATGGCTAAAAGTCTAGGTATTTTTGTTACCAACCCCGACAATTTCCGTCATGTTATGGGAATTACCAAAGCGGC
>JBFFNY010000248.1:0-3339 GCA_041562955.1 Desulfurivibrionaceae bacterium
TCATCGAGGGTGATGGACAGCTTTTTATTTGTACAGTGCAGCTCTTGGTAGATCTGGGAATTATTGATCATATTCACGGCCTGATTGGCAAACATCTCAAGCAGTTTCTGGTCCTGGATAAAGGGGGTGTCCTGCTGGACAAAGAGTACACCCTGGACCTGGGAGCCGACCTGCAGAGGGACAGCCGCCATGTGCTCAACAATTATCGGTGCCCTCACCCGCACAACATCCTGCAGCAGCTCCCACTGGGGAGTCATGTCCGAGAGTTGATCCGCAGCAATCCCCTTGAACCGGCCGGCCCCGACAAGGAGTACATCCTGAGCACTCTCAGTCAACCAGACAAAGCCGTCAGCGGCACCCAGCAGCCGGAGGAAATGGCTGAGCGTCCCATCCAGAAGATGATCGAGAACCATGGGGGGGATCTTGTTCAGATCGTGGACATAATCAAGAATGCCCATGAGGCTGGCCTGCATCATTTCCAGCTGGGTAACCAGTCCTTCCTCATGCCGGCGGCGATTCCAGGCCGAGACCAGGTGCAGGGCCGACTGGCAGAGTTCACCCATGGTAAATGGTTTATTGAAATAGAGCCAATCCTCCTGGCGATCAAAAACCTTGCCGATCTGCTTGGTGCTCCGATCGGTATACGCCGTGACCACCGCGCAGAGGATCTGGTTGTCGAGTTCGCGGATACGGGAGATCGTCTCCTGCCCGTCTATGCCGCCCGGCATCAGCATATCAAAGAAGCCCACGGCAATCTGTCTGCCGCATTCGAGCTCACTCCGGACAATCTCCACCGCCTCTTCGCCGCTTGAGGCGGTGAGCACATTGAAATAAGGCTCTTCCTCGAATAATGAAGAATCAACCGCTTCGATCTCACTCCCCCCGGTGGTTCGTCTCCGTCTGGCCGAAAGTCTACTTTTCACCTCGGAGTCATGCCCATTATCTTTTTGCAAAATCTGCCGGTAGGCCTCAAGCACACCGGGTTCATCATCAACACAGAGTATCGTGGTATTTTTCAAATAACGCTCCATGAACCGTTCAGGGGTGTAGAGTAATAAAAAAATGTCTCTCATTTATATCAAGAAGAAAGAGAAGGTGTCAAATCAGACGACATATCCATGATCAAAATCATGCCGTAGCCCAAGCTAAAAAAAATCATACCATGGAACGGGATACAAACATCGAGCACCATGAGAATAACATTGACAACTCAGCCAGATACAACAAACGATTGAGATCGTTTCCACATAACACACAGGACATGAAACCATTTTTTTTTGATCTGCATATTAATTTAATTGACTTTTAATTTGCTGGAATATACTAGGTGCATGCTTTTTATTTTGAGCACCTTTTTGGGTCGCTTTCATTGCATCAGCAGTGAGAGCAAAAAAGAAAAAATTTCCCCATGTGGAGAAAAAAAATGTCCCTTAAAACCATCCCCTGTGAAGAACCTGAGGAGCCTCCGAGCGCGAGTCATCTCAACGTGTGTTTCCCCTCCTCGCCAACGTCTCTTGTTCCGGCCAAACCCCCGAATCTTTCCCGCGCTAAATCGTTTCGCAAGCGGTTCTTTCCCTCGGCAACAAGCGCGGACTGGAATGACTGGCGCTGGCAGTTACGAAACCGTATTACCACCACTGAACAGCTTGAACAAATCATAGCCCTCACGGAGAGTGAACGCCAGGCGTTGCAGCGCTCCAGCTCCACCCTGCCGTTTGCCATAACGCCCTATTACGCCAGCCTCATCTCCCCCAACAACCCTTTGGATGCAATCCGCAGGGCGGTGGTACCGGTGGTCAACGAACTGGTCGTCTCCAGCGGCGAGGCCCATGACCCCCTGGGTGAAGAGTCCCACACCCCGGTTCCGGGTCTGGTGCACCGCTACCCTGACCGCGCCCTTTTTCTGACCACGGATTACTGTTCCAACTACTGCCGCTACTGCACGCGGTCGCGGATGGTGGGCAAATCACAGGACACCCGTGGCATCAAGGCGCGCTGGGAAAAGGCCTTTGTCTATATTGAGCAGCACCATGAAATCCGTGACGTCCTGCTCTCAGGCGGCGACCCGCTGACCCTGCCGGATGAGATGCTGGAGTATATTCTCAAGCGTCTGCGCTCCATCAGCCATGTGGAACTCATCCGCATCGGCACCAAAACCCCAGCCGTACTGCCCCAACGCATCACCCCGGAGCTCGTCCGCATACTCAAACGGTATCATCCGCTGTGGATCAGCATCCACGCCATGCACCCGGATGAGCAGACCCCGGAAATGAAGAAGGCATGCGAACGGCTGGCCAACGCCGGGATCCCGCTCGGCAGCCAGACCGTGCTGCTGGCCGGTATCAACGATGATGTCCCCACCATGAAAAAACTCATGCAGGGACTGGTGAACATGCGCGTCAAACCCTACTACCTCTATCAATGTGATCCCATCATCGGCTCCGCCCATTTTCGGACCACAGTGGACAAGGGTCTGGAGATCTACCAGGGACTGCGCGGTCATACCACGGGGTATGCCGTGCCCACCTATGTGATCGACGCCCCCGGGGGCGGAGGCAAGATCCCCCTGCTTCCGGAGACCTATCTTGGCCGCGAGGGCAATGATATTCTCATCCGGAACTACGAGGGCAACATCTACCGTTACCCTGACACCTTTTAGGGTCAATGCAGCATAATACTACCCATCTATTTTGAGGAAATCATGAATATTGGCATGACCTATGACCTGCGCGCGGATTATCTGGCGGCAGGCTACGGCGAGGAAGAAACCGCTGAATTTGACCGTCCCGACACCATCGCCGCCATTGAAACCGCGTTGCAGAAACTCGGTCATACGACCGACCGTATCGGCAATGTCGACAGTCTGGTAAAAAGGCTGGCCAGCGGTCAGCGCTGGGACCTGGTCTTCAACATTGCCGAAGGTCTGTACGGTTTCGGACGGGAGGCCGTGGTGCCGGCCCTGCTGGACGCCTACCGCATCCCCTACGTCTTTTCCGACCCCCTGATGATGACGGTCACCCTGCATAAGGGTACAACCAAACGGGTGGTGCGCGACCTGGGCATTGCCACTCCTGATTTCGCCGTCGTGCGGAACATGGAGGAGGCGGGTGCTGTTGATCTACCCTATCCCCTTTTTGCCAAGCCCATTGCTGAAGGAACCGGCAAGGGGGTGACACCGGTCTCCAAGGTCACCTCGCCGGACCAGCTGCAGACGGTCTGTGGTGAACTGCTTGCGACCTATAACCAGCCGGTTCTGGTGGAGACCTTTCTGCCCGGCCGTGAATTCACCGTGGGTATTGTCGGCAACGGCTCCAAGGCCCGGTCCATCGGGCTGATCGA
>JBFFNY010000249.1:0-3338 GCA_041562955.1 Desulfurivibrionaceae bacterium
TTGGCGAGTTCCTGCCGCGTATGTACGGCCTTGGTAATGTTGACAAAGGTAAGCACTCCCCCCTTAATCACATTCTCGAGGGTACGGTAGGGACTGATGGTCATCATGTACCAATCCCCGCTCAAGGTCTGAACCTCCTGCTCTTTGGGAACCAGGGTGTCCAGCACGGCCTGCGTGTCATCCATGAGGCTGTTATATTCCACCAGTTTAGAGAGAATATGTCCCACCGGCCGCCCGACGTCGCCGGGAATCAGGTTGATGATCTTGGTGGCAAAGGGGTTGAAGCGCAGGATATGCAGGTCCAGATCCACAAAGACAGTGGCAATGCCTGTGCCGGCCAGGAGGTTGTTCATGTCGTCATTGGCCTGCGACAGGTCTGCCACCTTGGTCTGCAGTTCGTTGTTGACCGTGGAGAGTTCCTCGTTGACCGATTGCAGCTCCTCCTTGGAGGTCTCAAGCTCCTCATTGGTGGATTGCAACTCTTCGTTGACCGACTGCATCTCCTCGTTGGCGGATTTGAGTTCTTCGTTGGAGGTTGTAAGCTCCTCCTGGGTGGACAGAATGTACTCCTCCTTGTCCTGTAACTCCTGCTGCAACGCTGCAATTTTTGCCTGGGCGATGGTGTCGATGTCAACATCTTCCTGCCCTGTTGACATTGTCCGGGCAAGGACTCTGGCATGATCCACATCCGGGCTCATGGCGTCCGGCGCCTCCTCCAGGATGACCAGGTACAGGGGAACATCAGGAACTGGTCCTGCCGGACCTTTTCCGCCAAGATCAGGGCGAGTCGTAAGCGGGCAGACGGTGAGATTGACCGAGGTGAAGTGGCCGTTGGTTTTGACATTGAGCCCGGGGCAGCGCACGACATCCTGAAGAAACACGGCCTTATGGAGGGCCATGGTCAGATCGCGCTTCAAGCCAAGGCGCGCCATCTTCAGGATGTTGTTGACGCCAGTCTCGCCCGGAGTCGGCTCCAGGTACATCCCGGTGCGGCCGTGCAGATAGAGAATATCGCCCTGGTCATTGACCAGCGCCCCGGCCGGTGCAACCTGCTGCAGGAGTGCTGTTTCAGTCAGCTCCTGCAAGGGTAGTTTTCTGGCAAAGACATTTTGAGCAGGAACCTGGGGTATTGCAATTTCCACCGCTGACAGGGGGGGCGTAAAACGTCTGAGATAATGGCGCTGATCTCTGAACGTGTCACCCTTGCGCTGATACAGCTTCAGATTGCGGTTGATTGTGGCAAAGAGATCGCCAAATTCACCCACCGTCTCAGAGCTGCCCAGAAAGAGAAAGCCGTCCGGGTTCAGGGCGTAATGAAAGATGGAGAGAACCCGCTTCTGCAGTCCGCTATCCAAGTAGATCAGGAGATTGCGGCAACTGATCAGATCCATTTTGGAAAACGGCGGATCTTTAATGACGTTCTGCTCGGAAAAGACCAGCATGTCGCGGATGCCTTTATGAATACGATACCCACTGCCGTCGGCCGTAATCTCAAAAAAATGGGCCAGCCGTTCCGGTGTAAGATCTGCAGCGATACTGGCCGGATACAGCCCGGCACGGGCAATGGCAATGGCCTGACTGTCGATATCTGTGGCAAAGACCTGCACCTTGACGCTCTGCTTCATGGCCTGCTGACGTTCGGCAAGCAGGATGGCGATGGAATAGGCCTCCTCGCCGGAGGAGCATCCGGTTGACCAGACACGGATCGTATCACTGGCCGTCTTGCCGAGAAAGAGCTTGGGGATGACCTGTTCCTCGAGCACGTTGAACGCCTCCGGGTCACGGAAGAACCGGGTCACACCGATCAACAGGTCGCGAAAGAGCGCCTCCACCTCTGTTGGCATCTGCTGCAGATACTTGACGTAGAGATCAATGGTCTCGATCTGGTGGACGGCCATGCGCCGTTCAATGCGGCGGAGAAGGGTACTGGGCTTGTATTGGGAGAAATCGTGGCTGGTCTGGGCGCGCAGCAGGACGAAGATTTTTTTCAGGGCGTTCTCTGTCTTGTCCACCGGGGTGGAGCTGATCCGGGCAGGCTTACTGAAGGCATGGGTCACATAGGCGATGAGCTGCGAGGCCATCTCGACCGGCGGCAGTTCATAGTCCACCAGACCGGTATTCAGAGCACTGCGCGGCATACCGTCAAATTCGGTGGAATCGGGGCTCTGAGCCATCACCATCCCCCCTTCCCCCTTGATGGCCCGCACCCCATGGGAGCCGTCGCTGCCGGTACCGGAAAGCACGATGCAGATGGCCCGCTCGTGCTGGTCCTGGGCCAGGGATTGAAAGAAAAAGTCAATGGGCAGCCGCTGCCCCCGGGGGGCTGTCGGTTCCAACAAGTGCAGGGAACCGTTCAGAAAGGCCATGTCCCGGTTCGGCGGGATGATATAGGCGCAGTTAATTTCCACCTCCATCCCGTCCGTCACCTCAAAGACCTGCATGCGCGTATAGCGGCGAATGAGGTCGACGAGGATGGACTTGTGGTTCGGATCCAGGTGTTGCACCAGGACAAAGGCCATGCCGGGATCTTTATCGGCGGGCATGCCGGAAAAAAAGGCCTCGAAGGCCGCCAGCCCTCCGGCCGAGGCCCCGATACCAACAATGGGAAATTTCAGTTGAGAAGAAGCTGATTTCTTCCTATCTTTCTTCGTTTTGGACTCCCTTGGCTGTGGTCGTCCTGATGTATTTTGAGGTGGTTCATTTGTTTGCGTAACAGCAGTTTTTGTTTTTTTGGCCATTGTAACTCTTCTGGACAGCCTGCCCAAATCGGGGGGATAATCAATGTCAGCATTCAAAAGGGCCGCCGGCATAGAAAAGAAGACTCTTGAGGCTTAATCATTCACAGGATGAGCCGTCAACGAGGATATATAATAGTATCATGCAAAAAAAAAGTATGTCAAGGAGGACAACCAATCGTCAGGACTTCCTCGTATACATCAAAAAATACTAAAAAAAAACCCGGATAAACATAGCAACCATTCATCCGGGGATTTCAACAAATTCACGAGACGCGCATGCTAATACACTGCCGCCTTCGCAATCGCCGCAACCATTTCAGCCAATCGCGCCTCAGACAAGATCACCGGGATCTGATACACCAGGAGGCGATCCATCAATGCCGCCGACTGGGGCAAGGCATCCGCGTCATACACAACCCGTCTTTTGCCGCCATGGCTTGCAAAGGGCCAGCCTGACGTACACAAGCTCTTGGCACCGAGGAGATGCTCCCAGGCCGGATAAAAATGCCACGTGTTCTGGGCAAAGGCGATGGCTCCTGCGCCGTTTTCAGCCAGAATCGCATTGACCTTGGCCGCCGCCTCCGGGGTTTCCAGAAAAAA
>JBFFNY010000250.1:0-3334 GCA_041562955.1 Desulfurivibrionaceae bacterium
GTGCTTTTATATCCTGTCTGGGGGGAGCCGGTGAAGGAGTTTCTCTCGGTGAACGTGGAGGATATGGCGATTGTCAAGCAGATCGTCGATGGTGAGAATCAGCAGTTCCGCATGACGGGGTTTACCCTGTATCAGACCAGCAAGGGCAAGCTGGAGATGAAACTTGCGGCCGAGACCGTGCTCAGCGGTGACCCTGGAACCAGTGAATACCGACTGCAGGGAGTCGATTGTCTCCTGTATGGCGAGGAGAATAAGAAGACGCGTATCACTGGCGGTGAGGCGCTGTATGTGGCAAAGCAGAAGCTGATCACCATTGTGGATGATGTGGTGGTGAATGGCAATGACGGTGAGTTCATCATGAAGACGGATGCCCTGCGGTATTTTACCCTGTATAAGGTGGCTAAAACAGCAACACCCATTACCATTAAAAATAACAAGACCGTTATCAATGGCAATTCATTGATGTACAATATGGAGACCGGCGCGTTCAGGGTAACGGGTGAAGTGGTGTGTGACCTGTAACCCTTTGGGGCCGCATGGATATGACTGAATACGGATCTTTTTATCCGTGGTTCAGGTCCTGACCGCTCCAGCTCGGTCGCTGTCATATTTCTGAACTGCTCCAGCTGCCCCAGGGAATAGAAGTTCCTCGCCGTTTCGGTGTAAAATCCGACCCTCAAGATCCTTGGGCAGGTGTAAATTCCGCAGTTTCTGAACCGCCTCTCCCTGATCTTCCCAAGGGGAATCAGAGCCGAAGAGTATCCGGTCCTCCGGGTGACCGGTGATTATGGCTACGGCCTGTTCTCTGGGTAGAAAATCAAGCACAAAAGCCAAATCCAGATACACATCTTCGCCAATGAGGTGTCGGCTCACGTCCTCCCACTGCTGCCATGCGCCAAGATGGGCGGCCACCAGTTTTAAGGACGGGACTCTGGTGAGCAGCTGCCTGATTTGTTCGGGGTTGGCCCGCTCCTCCCTGGGGAAGCCGATGTCGTATCCACAATGCATGACAATAAATAGGCCAAGGGCCGCACATTGTGCAAACAGGGGCAGGAGCCGCTCTTCATCCACAAAGAAATCCTGATAATACGGGTGGAGTTTGATGCCCGGGAAACCATGATCATGAATGGACTGCAGCTCCGTCAGGACGGAGCTGCTTGCCGGGTGAACGGAGGGCAGGGGAATGATCTGTTCGCTGGCTATGGCCCGTGACCAGTCGAGGATGGGCTGGAACTGTTTGGGGCTGGTGGCAATGGAACAGACAACGGAGCGGCTGATGTGATGGCGCGTCATGGATTGGAGTAAATCCTTGACCGTGCCGTTGAGGGCGGCCTGGGTGTTTGCCTGTTTTGCCAAGGCCGGAATGGCCTGTGTTGCAATCGCATCAGGGAAAATATGGGTGTGGAAATCAATGGTCATGGTTGCTCAGTCAATGACTGGAGGAACAAAATGGCAGGAGGGGAATTGCTCATGTTTCTTCGTGATTTCTTCACAGATCTTGACCCCCATTTTGAGGTGTTGTGCGGTATAGGTGTCAAAGATCTTGTTGGCGCTGAGCTGCGATTTGATGCCCCCGGTACGGAGCGGGAGATCCGAGATGAGCATGAGTGCTGCGGTGGGGACATTTAAGGCGTAGCCAATGGAGAATATGGTGGCAAGTTCCATGTCAATGGCCATGATTCGATGTTTTAAGATGTATTCAATGAACTGAGCATCAAATTCCCACATGCGGTAATCGGTGGTGTACATGATACCCGCTTTTGGACAGGTTTTAAGTTCACGGTGCAAGACCTCATTGATTATTCTGTTAATTTCCACTGACGGCAAGGCCGGCACATTCGCCGGGAGGTAATGACGGCTGGTCCCCTCGTCCCGGATCGAGGCGGTTGGCACAATGAGATCACCGATCTCACAGGAGTCATCGATCCCGCCGCACATGCCGAGCATGAGAACAGAATTGATCTGATCGAGGAAGGAGAGGCAGTGCATGACAATGCCGGCATTGGGTGAACCCACGCCGCAGTTGATAATGGTCACATTGCGCGTTTTATCGTGTACCACATCCCAATATGCAGATGAAATAGGATTGCCTGTATGTTCAGCAAAACTTTCAATATACCGTTGAAAGTTGCACAGGAGGATGTTGGAGCAGAATTCTTCAATCTTTGACCCGGTGTATCGTTCCAGGGTGTTGCGGGCGTAGCTGTCAGGACGTAATGCTTTGGTCATGGATACCTCCAGGAGAAAATTTCATAAGAGGGGCGTCTTCGTTGTTTATTCAAGCATACACAAATGGTATGATCTTTTTTTTTACAGTACATTATAACGCATGAAAAACCAGTATAAAATCAAGGAGTAGACGGCGATATGGCTAAAGATATCCCAATAAATGAACGTATTATTTTGGCACTTGATGTGGAGACTTCGGCTCAGGCCAGGGAACTTGTGAAGAAGACCGAGTCCAAGCTAGGGTATTATAAGGTCGGGCTGCAGCTCTTTATGGCGGATTGGTTTAATACGGTTGACTGGATTATTGATCGAGGTCATAAGGTCATGCTTGATCTGAAATTCTTTGATATCCCTGAGACGGTGAAGCTTGCTGTGGCGCAGATTCGTTCCCACGGGGTGTCCCTTGCCACGATTCATGGCAATGACGCCATTATCAAGGCGGCCATTCCGGAACGGGGGGATGTGCAGCTCCTGGCTGTCACCGTTCTCACCAGTTTTGGTGAAGCGGATCTCCGGGCCATGGGGATGACGCAGTCCATCGAGGATCTCGTGTATTTCAGGGCCAAGCGTGCCCTGGAGCTCGGGTGTGACGGCGTGGTGTGTTCCGGTCTTGAGGCCGCAAGGCTCCGTGACGGTTTAGGGGATAAGCTGATCATGGTGACCCCGGGGATTCGTCCCGGGGCGAATGTCATGGATGATGGAGATGATCAGACCAGGATCATGACGGCCCAAAAGGCCATTATTGCCGGAGCGGATCATGTGGTCGTCGGCCGCCCCATTACCAAGGCGGCTGACCCTCTGGCGGTGATCGGCGCGATGCAGGATGAGATTGAAGCTGCTTTATTAGGGTGAAAAGGTGAAAGGTACAAGGGGGATGGAATTATTTTTTGAGCTGTTTGTTCAAGTTATAAGGGGAAAACAGTCTTGTACTGGACGACTCTTGTGGCTCGACTTCACCTTTCACCTTTCACCCTTTCACCTTTTTTATAACCAGCCCAGGTAATAACCGATATTGAGACACCCCAGGGTGTACAGTCCGGCCATGACATCATCCAGGACAATGCCTGTGCCGCCGTGCAGGTGTTTATCCAACCACCCCACTGGA
>JBFFNY010000251.1:0-3311 GCA_041562955.1 Desulfurivibrionaceae bacterium
CCTTGCTCTCCAAGCTTCAGGCGGGCAAAGGTCATAGACAGAACTCCTTCACGCCGCGAAAAGTGCGGCGGTGGATTGGACACACGCCATGCTCGGCAATTAAGGCCTTATGGGCCTTGGTGGGATACCCCTTATGTCCGGCAAAATTGTACTGGGGATATTCCTCATCATAGGCCACCATGAGTTGATCACGAGTAACCTTGGCAACAATGGAGGCCGCCGCAATGGAGGCACTCTTATCTTCGCCCTTAATGAGCGCATCCTGGGGAAGATCCATGTCAATCGTAAAGGTACCATCAATAAGGAGATACTCCGCCTTCACACCCATGGCAAGCACCGCTCGGCGCATGGCGAGTAACGAGGCCTGGAGGATATTCATGGCATCAATCTCGGCGGGAGAACAAATCCCCACACCGTATAGATACTGGCGCTCTTTGATATGTGCAAACAGAATCTCACGTTTTTTATGGGTGAGTTTTTTTGAATCAATGAACGGTGTATAATCTGCATCAGGGGGCAAAAGGACTGCTCCGGCCACAACAGGCCCAGCCAGCGGTCCTCGTCCAGCCTCATCCACCCCGATCACGGCGGTGTACCCCTGATTATGCAACGCTCGCTCCAGTGCAAAAGAATCAGACACCAGTTCACTCATACAAAAACACCCCCGCACACATCTGGATTTCCATCTGGGACATAAAAAAAGGCGCACGGAGTATGGTTCTATAAACCACGCACACATTGCGCCTTCTTCAGCAGACCTCACAACAGGAGGTCCCTATCTCTGTTCCGGTATCCTACGTTCAAGATACCCGGCAGACCAGTGCTACTTATTAATACCGCGCTCACGAATACGGGCAGCCTTGCCACGAAGATCACGGAGGTAGTACAATTTAGCACGACGGACACGACCTTCGGTCACCAGTTCAACCTTTTCAATACGGGGGGAGTGAAGGGGGAAAACCTTCTCAACGCCAACACCGTGGGAAATCTTGCGTACGGTGAAGTTAGAACCCATGGCGCGATTTCTTCGAGCAATAACAACACCTTCGAAGATCTGAATCCGTTCCTTGGTTCCCTCAACGATGCGGATATGAACCTTCACGGTATCGCCTGAACGAAAATCAGGGGTGTCAAAACGCATATTTTCTTTTTCAATAGTCTCGATGATGCTCATTGTTCGTCACTCTCATGTTTTTTTTATCAATCCGAATTCTGCGTCAATAAGACAAAATTCGATATGTTACGTATCAACCGCAGGATTCTACACCCCGAGGATTCTATCCAATATAATGGACACTGCCGAACGAACAGAAAGATGGTTATACGCTGTTCGTCCTTTGACGGGAGGTAAAGTCCCATCAACTACATCAAACACCTCTTCAGTCAGCCCCCAGGCTGTACCAAAAAGAAGTAAAAATTGTTCACCCTGGTCGATGCGTGTTTTGGCATCTGCAAAAGGGATGGTGTCAGGCTTTGGCTCAGCGCAGGTGGCCACCACCGTTGGTTTCACACCAGATTCACCGGCTGCCAGCTCAAGAAGCTCATCCAGGTCAGAACAAATTCGGATAAGTGATAAGGCCTCTTTCCGATCCGGATTGTAGGTGGAGCCGTATCCATCCTGCCAATGCCCGACAATCTCACGAACCAACTCCTGCTGATCCGCAAATGGAGTTACCACATATACGTGACGAACCCCATAAGTTTTTCCTGCCCTGGCTAAATCATGCAGATCCAGATTGGTTACTGCCGAACCAATGACATCATGATTTTTATTATAAACAGGGGCATGAATGAGGGCTATATCGACGATTGGCTCACTCATCTCCTATCTTTCCTGCCAGGTAAAATCTTATGTTTCAGCAACAACTTCTCTTGCTGTGCTGAAAACTCCAGTTGCCCGAAAAGATCAGGCCGCCGGTCTTTTGTTCTCTGCATGGACTGTATAAAGCGCCACTCTTCAATGGCAGCATGATCACCAGACAACAGAACCTCCGGAACATCCTCCCCCGCAAAGCTCCGGGGCCTGGTATACTGCGGATACTTCAAACCGCCCCGGCTGAACGTATCACAGCTGATAGAGTCACGGCAGCCCACAACTCCGGGGATAAGCCTTGTCACCGCATCAATAATGACCATGGCACCAAGCTCGCCGCCCGTGAGGATAAAATCACCAATGGATATTTCCTCATCCACATAATGATCTAAAAAGCGCTGATCCACCCCTTCATAACGACCGCAAATCAGAATCAGATGATCACACTGACTTAAGCGGACAGCGACCTCTTGCGTGAATTGTCGTCCCTGGGGACTTAAAAAAACAACATGACCCGAACCCTCTGGGTTCACCGCCTCTGTTGCCGCAAGCAAGGGTTCAGGCTTCATGACCATGCCCTCACCGCCACCAAAAGGGCGGTCATCGGTCATGGCATGTTTATCCGTGGCAAAATCACGGATATTGGTCATCCTGACCTCAACCTGTTCATTCTGTATAGCCCTGCGAATAATGCCTTCTTCCAGGGGGGATTTCAACAGTTCCGGAAAAATGGTTAATACGTCAAACCGCAAATCCCATTACTCCTTCACATTAACTTCAAGCAGACCGGGGGGAAGATCAACCACAATCCCGGACTCATTTATCTCGACAATGAATTCAGACTGACCGGGGATAAGCACCTCACCATGGTCCGTCTCAACCACCATCATATCACGGCCGCCAGCATCAAAAAGATTAATCAGGGTACCAATCACCTGACCATCCTGACCTATGACATGTTTACCAATTGCATCGCGCCAGTAGAACTCTGAATCATCCAGATCGGGCAGATAGGATTCAGAAACCCAGACCTCCATGCCTGCCATGGCCTCAGACTGATTGCGCGTTGTTACCCCTTCAAGGGTCACAACAGCAAACCGCCCCTGGCTACGACATTTCGAGACCGTGAATTCAGACATCCGGCCCTGCTCATCAACCAGTACAAGCTTCGGATAATCTTTAAAATTATCCGGTTCACCTGAAAAAGATATAATCTTCAGATCACCTCGTATGCCATGGGGCTTGCTCAGCTTTCCCACATGAACATACTGCGCAAGTTTTTCTACGTTTTCCACTATTACTCTGCAATCTCAAGTCGATACTGCATGGTTTGACCATGGGTCGCAGCAGACAACAACGAGCGCATAGCCCGTGCGGTCCTACCCTGCTTACCGATCACCTTGCCCAGATCATCCGGGGCAACCTTAAGGATAATGGTGGAATTTTCTTCATCCACTTGTTCTTCTGTGATCTCAACAGCATCAGGATGAGCGACAAG
>JBFFNY010000252.1:0-3267 GCA_041562955.1 Desulfurivibrionaceae bacterium
AATCTCAGATGTCGGAATACGAAAAAAACCCGCCCCTATCTCCAAAAACACTTCCGGCTTATTCCCCATGTCTCTCTCCCTTATACCCTTTGCCCTCTAAACACATCAGCATCAATCCACCATATCTCATGCCGATTCCTGTGCAGGTTTAATCTGAAATCGCTCTTGTATACGTTGTAAACTCACAAGCGCTCCCTGGCGTGCTGAAGGTGTTAGAAATGATTTCAATTTTTTTTCCAAACTTCGAGGGTCCATTTCACTCTCAATGGCGAGAACCCCTTCAAGTATGATCTTTTTATTCAGCAACTCCTGATTCGTATATTCTCTTAAATTACCGGCAAAGGGCAGAAAAAAGAAATTGGCAAACATGACGCCATATAACGTTGACGTGAGGGCAATTGGGACCGTCTGTAAAATTTTTGAGGGGTCACTCACCCCACCAAGCATTGCAATTAACCCCACCACACTTCCAACCAGACCAAACGGCGGTAATAACGCCGCAATGGAACGAACGATCCGTTCACAATCATCGCGACGCATCTTAAAAAAATACATTTCCGTATCAAGAATATCACGAATAGCCTTGCCAGAATACCCATCAACGAGAAGCCCCAACGCGCTGCGCATAAAAAGGATTGAAGACTCCTCTTCATCCTTTTGCAAAGACAAAAGCCCCTGGAAACGACTTTTCACCGACAAATCAACTAAAATCCCGACAACTTCTTCTGGTTTTTTATGCTTTCTCCGGTATGACGCCTGCATCACCTGCAAAACCGTTTTCAAACGGTCCATCCGGTAAGTCAGCAATGTCGCACCCGCAGTGCCGCCAACCACAATCAATATCCCTGAAAAGTTAAAATACAAGCCAACCTGACCGTTCAGAGCAAACCCTATACCGAACAAGGCCAAACAGCAGATAAACCCCAGTTTATTTTCACTCATTAGTTCAACACCGGTTTAATAGGTTTCACGACCTCAACGTGGTCATCCAGTTCTTCCAACGTGAGTATGAGCTCAACCCTTCTGTTTTCAGAGGACACATCAGCAAAAGCGGGCTGGCTACTGCCTGCTCCAGATATGACAAAACGGTCTTCAGCCAAGCCGCCACTTGCCATCAATATCCTGGCAACATGTGCCGCTCTTTGCATGGATAACGTCCAACCATCACGATATTGACTTTCCTGAACAGAGCGGTCCGCATGACCAACAACTGCAATTTCATATGGAGCCATACGTAGAATAGGGATGAGGTCCAACAAAAAATAGCGTGCCTGGGGCAAGAGTTCACTCTGCCCCTCAGCAAATAACAGATCACCCGAGAGACTGACCCGCATGGTTTTATCATTCACAAGATCGAGGGCGGCAAACTCACCCATATTCTTCTCATGCAGCACCATTCGGCCTTCTTTATACTTTGAGGCCATGGAATATTCTGCTGGCGCCCCTAAAGGATCAACCGACGTGGTGCTGATGTTACGCTCGCCCCCCACCACGGCACTGGCGCGGTTACGCCCTGTGACATCACCCCAAACAGGAGGATGAAAGGAGATCTGGTAACAATAGAGCACCACAAACAGGATGAACATGGTCATCATCAGATCGGACCAGGCAACCGACCAATGGTCACGATCACTCTTATCCATCTCGGATTGAAAACCAGCCGGAAACACCTGACATTGACCAACTCGGCCGGCATCATCCTCCCCCTCTTTCAGCTTGTCAATTTCAAGCTTATGGGACTGAATCAACGTTGTTAATTCAACACGTGTAAAGGTATCGTATGATTGTTGCGCCCGATTTGACATGGATTCCCTATCTCATGAAAAGAAATAATTCTGTTCTTCATCATCTTAGAGCAACCCATCGGTACAACATTTTGATTTCTTGATATTTTTTTTCAGATTGCCCGGAGAGAACCGTGGCAATGACATGGAGTGGAGACAAGGATAGAGCCCTCAAACTGCTCTGAGGGCTGAAGTTAGAAGAAAGGGAAAAGACACCTGACCTCTAACTTCTCACAGGGATACTACTTCAAAAAAGGCAACAATTCCTTAAACGGCGCCGTTCCGGCACGATGCAATAATTCGTAGATAATCATTTCAGTGTTTCCCACGACTCCGCCAATTTCACGAATACGTTCAAGTCCTGTTTCATAATTCAGCGGGGTCCGGGAATATACCGCATCCGCCGGAATCCACATCTCATACCCGCAATCAAGACCGCCGAGCACGGTTTGATACATACAGATATGGGTTTCCACCCCACAGCATATCCATGTTGTTATCTCCGGGAAACTCTGCAAGCGGGTCTTCGCTATAGGATTATAAAAACAGCCGAACTCAAGTTTATCAATGGGTTCAACCCCGACCATTTCAGCCGCAACCTCATCGAGCAGCGGCCCGATCCGTGCCACATACTGCGTTGTCGCCACCACGGGCATACCGAGAGTCTTCGCTGTTTTCAGGAGCAAAACCGCATTCCGAACCACCTGCTCCTTTTCCGGAATCACCCGCATCATCCGGTCCTGAATATCGACAATGAGAAGTCCACATTGTTTGGGGTCTAAATGGCCAATAGTCATATTGATCTCCTTTACACACATATCCTTAAGAATAATTAATTGACAAGCACGCTCATTTGGTCAATGTACTTAACCTCAACCAGATTACAACCTCACACTGAAGACACAAACAATTATGTTCATGAACCAGCGTATAAAAAAAATTATCCAGGACCCAGACCTCAACACCACGATACATGTCTATGGCTGGATTAAAACAAAACGAGAATCCAAGAACATCTCCTTCCTGGAAATAACCGATGGTTCCTGCTTGAAGGGGCTGCAGGTCATCGCCGAGAACAGTCTCGACAATTACGAACGGGATGTGCGGAAACTGACCACCGGTGTCAGCCTCAAGGTTACGGGATTACTCCAGGAATCACCGGCCAAGGGGCAGGCGATCGAACTCATTGCCCAAAACATTGAAGTCCTGGGCTGGGCAGACCCAAGTGAATATCCGCTCCAGAAGAAAAAACAATCTTTTGAGTTCCTACGCACCATTCCCCACCTGCGCGGCCGAACAAACAGTTTTGGCTGCATGATGCGTATCCGCAACCGACTATCCGCCCTCATCCATCTCTTCTTTCAGGAACGCGGCTTCATCCAACTCCATACCCCCATCATCACCACCAGTGACTGTGAAGGGGCGGGTGAAATGTTTACCATAACCTCCCTTGATCTCGACAATCTCCCACTCAATGACAAAA
>JBFFNY010000253.1:0-3234 GCA_041562955.1 Desulfurivibrionaceae bacterium
AAAGCAGCGGCATTGGCGTGCCGTTCAGCGTTGCCTCGCCATCTTTAAAGGTGAAGGTCGAGATAAAGCGATCGTTCTCAAGGACAAGCTGCCTGTCAATGAGGAGTTGCTGTAATTGCTCACTGCTGGCCCTGGCGGCCTGTTGGTCGCAGGTCGGGTCGCTGTCATCGGCGCAGAGGGATGTCTTCACAAGATCCTTTGCCAGGACGGCGAGGAACCGTTCATCTGCGCCAAGCGAGGCCTCCGCCTCAAGACGGCCGAGGAGAAACAGCGGGTTCAGGATCACCTCGCCTTCGCCGTTGAAGCGAATTTTCAGTTTCAGCTCTCCGGATCCTTCAGCGGTTTGCAGTGAAAGTTGGGCAACTTCAAATTCCGGGGATTTGGACAACAGCGTCACCCCGTGGGTGGAGGCCATTTGCATGAGTTGGGTTTGCATGGCGGTTGGATCGCCTGCGTTGTTTTTTTGTAATTCCATATACTCCTGGTTCATCAAGGTCAGGGTCTTGGCATCCAGATTCCGGATATGGAGCGTCAGGTTGGCCGGGCCGTATGACTTGCTGTTGACAGAGAGCTTTTCCATGCTGAAGATTTCCGAGATGGTCAACAGTTCATCCTGTTCGGCGAGGATGACACTTGCGTCCATGTTGTCCATGGCTACGGTGTCGCCTGGTTCATCTGACAAGGTGATGTTCATGTTGCTGAGGTTTACGGCATGGTTGCCAAGTCCGATATCAAAGACGCCTGAATGGGCCCTGCCGGTCGACCTGATGGGTCCGAGTTCAAAACGTTCAGGGCCGCCGGTGGTGATGACGAGACCCGGGGCGGTAAAATCATAGGTGAAGTCCCGCAGACTGCCCTGGGTATTAAGGGTGCCGTTAAACCCCTTCCAGTTTACGGTGAGCAGGGTGGTTTCCAGATCAAATTCTCGATTTAAAGGGGCGCCGGAAAACTGTACCTGTCCGCTGCCCAGAAGAGGGATGTAGGCTGAGATCGCGGTGGTTGTGGCGTCTTTAATCCCCTGTGCCAGTTTCGGGTCAACGTCACCTGTGAGTTCATAAAAAAGCGATCCTTCCGTATACGCCTGCACGGGAATATAGGCCGGCTGGCTGTGTTGCATCGGGTGGAACACAAAGGGGCCATGGTAAATGGTGTGGCTGGTGGAGACGGATACGTCAAAATCCAGTGTGCCGTCGGCCATGGGGATCTTGGACTCAATATCTACGGTTGAGGAGAGAAAACCCTGCTTGTAGGTGATATTCATTTGGCCTGGGACCTGAGCCTTGATTTGCTCCATACCCTTGTCGAAGTTTCGTTTTGCTAACACACCAAAAAGGCCATAGGATCCGGCGGTCAGCAGGGTAAGGATGAGAGGAACAATAAGCACTTTCTTCATGAAATTCTCCTGAGAATCTGAATTGCAAAGGGGTCTGGATGCGACACGTGGGCATGTGAGAGGGTCTATTGGCTCAGATGCCTGCAAAGTGTAGCATATTTTTTAAAAATCTTAATGTATTATAAATGGTTAGGATTGCTTCTCGGCGAGATTGTCTTGCGTGAAGAAGAAAAACAACAAAATCATTGCATGCTGCCTGTAGAATGCCTATTCTAGAATACGTATTCTAGAATAGGCAGGGGCCGGTCATTCAACAATAGAGATTATCCGCAAGATGAAACCGCTTAAGGCAGAACAATTTGATCCGAGGGCAGAGGTGCTCGCCGCCACCTTAAGGCTGTTCTCTGAAAAGGGGTATTTCCGTACCTCAATGCAGGATATCAGTGTCGAGGCCAAGGTGAGTATCGGCTCTATTTATCACCACTTCCAGAATAAAGAAGTCATTGCCAGGGCGCTGTATGACATGCTCCTGGATAACATGACGCTGAAGACCGCATATTTTCTGGAGCAAGAAGAGACCTTTCAGGCAGGGTGCAAGGGGCTGATCCGCTATTTGTTCGGGGTGGCAGAACAAGAGCCGCACGCGGTGAAGTTTTTATTATACGCCCGGCATCAGGAGTATTTACCCGGTCAGCCTGCCATTTGCCAGGCCCGGCCCTTTGAACTCCTGCTTGAGGCGGCAAAAGCGGCCGTTGCCCGTGGAGAGCTGCGGGATGTGGATCCTGTGATTTTAATTACCGCAACCTTTGGTGGTCCCATGCGGTTGATGTTGATGAAGGTGGATGGTGTGATGGCTGGGCCCCTCGAGGATTTTTTTGAAACATCCTGGGAGTGTATTTGGCGGGGTATCGCCCGATAACGGTTCAGTCCATACACCTTTAATGACGTTGCTGTGAATCGAATCAGGAGGAGGATGTATGAAACGAATGATGATCTGCTGTCTGGCCCTTGCCCTCAGTCTTATGGGGATGACCCTGGCTGCAGCAAGCCCGACAAAGCGTTACGATGAAGGGACAAAAACCTGCCGCACCTTTGACCAGGACTCGTTCTGGTGGGGGAGCGGGGCCCAGACCTTCCGTTCCACCTGTAAGCCCTGTCATTCACGGAATAATAATGCCGGCGGTCGTTTTTTGCATTCTGAATCAAAATCGTCCAAGGCCTGGAATCGGGTCTTTGCGCAACGGTATCCCCAATGCGCCAAGGATGGCTCTTGGGATTCGCTGTCCATGGAGCAATTGTTGAAACTCAATGATTATCTCTACCGCTTTGGCGCCTTTACCTATGACCCGAATGATGCGAATGACTGTGGTTGATGATCTTCTTTTCTCCAGGCTGGAGAATGCGGAAGTGGAGTGTGAAAGAGGGCGAAAGAGCACCTCTTTTTTTAGGCGGTTTACGAAATTTAAAGGGAAGGATATGGGTAAGCAAAAAAATATGCAGCTGGTTCTTGGTCTCACGGTTCTGTTTGTCCTCGCTCTGGCAAGTCCGTCTTTTGCCGGGTGGTTTGGCGGGAGTAAGCAGGCCGAGGATCCAACCACGATGCCTGCCTTCGAACTGGTTGAACTCCCGGCGAGGAGTGATTTTAACAGCGATCAGCTGCAGGGCAAGGTGGTGCTCATTAATTTCTGGGCGACGTGGTGCGGTCCCTGTGTGGCGGAGTATCCAGATCTGATGAAACTCCATACCGCGTATAGTTCGAAAGGGTTCAGCGTGGTCGGGCTGTCCATGGATCAATCGGCTGGAAATGTGAAAAAATTCATGGAAAAGGCGGGTGCAGTTTACCCGATGCTCATGGGTGATTCCACGGTGAGCCGGGCCTTCAGGGCGGGTTCAGGGCTTCC
>JBFFNY010000254.1:0-3230 GCA_041562955.1 Desulfurivibrionaceae bacterium
ACCTTTTCAAGATGGAGGAGAATTCGATTCCAGGACAGACGGTCCGCCGGATTGCACTGTATCTTCAGATAGGCCAGCACATCTTTGATGTGGGCCGATTCAGTCAACTTCATCCCTCCCCGTTTCTCAAAGGCGATCCCCTGGTTGGCCAGTTCAAGCTCAAGTTTATAGGAGTGAAAGCCCGAGCGAAACAGCACCGCCATTTCCGTAAGCCCCACCCCCTCCTTCTGAAACTGAACGATCTTATCAACCACATACCGCGCCTGCTCATTCTCATCCCGGGGCTTATACAGGACAGGTTTATCCCTTGACTCAATCTGAGAAAACAGCGTCTTGGCATATTTTTCCGAGGCACCGCTGATAATCGCATTTGTTGCCTCCAGAATCGGCTGCACAGACCGGTAATTCTCTTCGAGACGTACGATCTTGGTCCCGGGAAAGATGTCAGGAAACTCCATGATATTCTGAAAATCAGCCCCGCGGAAACTGTAGATCGACTGGGCATCATCACCAACCACCATGACATTGGTATGGGCGCCCGCAATGAGTTTGACAATCTCAGCCTGAATGCGGTTGGTATCCTGATATTCATCCACCATGACGTACTGGAAACGGTCGGCAACCTCGGCCCGAACCTCAGGCACATCCCGCAGGACATTTCTGAAATTCACCAGCAGGTCATCGTAATCCATCAAGGCGTGATCCTTCTTAAAGGACTGATAATGTTGCCGGATCCGGCTGAGATCATCACGGAATTCAATGAGATGAAAATAACGGTCTTCAACATACTCTTCAAAATCGAGATTTTTATTCACCGCCCCGGAAATCATGTTGATCACAGCCCGTTTGGAGGGAAAACGCCGGCCGGCGCCGCCGAGCTCCAGGGAGGATTTCAGCAGGTTGACAATGCCTTCGGCATCCCCCTGGTCCAGGATGGAAAAATGGGACGGATAGCCGATATGATGGCCGTATTTACGGAGCAGGAGATTGGCAACACCATGAAAGGTTCCCCCCATGACCTGCCTGCAGGATTCCTCCATCAGGAGCGAGGCCCGGTTCAGCATCTCCTGTGACGCCTTGCGGGTAAAGGTCAGAAGTAAAATGGAATCCGGCGCAATCCCCTGTTCCACCAGATAGGCCATGCGGTGCACCAATGTCCGGGTCTTGCCCGTGCCGGCACCGGCAATGACCAGAATAGGCCCCTGTGTCGTGGTCACGGCTTCGAGCTGGGCCGCATTCAGGCCGGCAACGGCCCGGGTTCCACTTTGGGGCTTGGGAGAGGTTGGTTCGGAAAAAAGAGATTGTTGTTTCATAGCGCCAAAATGTACCACAGACGAACTAATTTTTGAAGGAGATATCAACGACCAGACCCGCAGGTTGTTATTGACCCATTTTTTATGAGAGGGTATAATATTAAGCCAATTTACAACATAGCCTGCAGCCGACTCACAATCCCAAACAGTACCATTCCACCCCGAGAGTCTCGAATGCTACTGGCTATCCCCCTAAATCATAATAGAGGTTCCGCAGTATGACTGATATGCACGCTCTTTTCTCTGACGATGTCTGTGATCAAATTTTCCCACCGAGCAAATCCAATGAATTCTTCGAAGCACTTTTTGGAGATGCCAGTGAAGGGGCCTATGACATCCAACTGCGTTATGAAGGTCATGATGAGGCGGCGGGCAGATTACATTTCGTCCTCAACCTCATTGAGCGTCCCGGCTGCTGCCTGGTCTGCAATCTGACCTACGGGTTGCCCGAAGTTTTTACCCGTCACCCGCTCTTGAACATTAAGGGTGTGGCTCAACAGGTGGATACACTTCTCGGGGACCTTTTCACCACCACCGGCTGGTCCCTTGCCTCTACACGATCAACGTCAAAATCATTACATCAGATTCCACTTATTATTGAGATTCAATAAGGAACGGACCAGTTATCCGGAAAGGGGTTCAGTATACCCAGACCCCTTTCCGACACCATTTCAATCAGGCCGCTGAGCCATCACACCAGTTCAAAACCCCGCCCCACCTGTTCCGGCTTATGGGCATCCGAACCGAGCCATATCCGCAAGTTCCGCTGTCCTGCCATATCAAGAATACGTTTGCAGGGAAAGGGTTCTCCGCGGACAGAAAAGCCCGAGGTGTTCAATTCAAGGGCCAGATCCTGCTCTGCCATGACATCCAGAATCTCGCCAATCCGCTGCCAATGGCTCTCCAGATAGACAAGTTTTCCGGCATACCGCAACCCGGCATCCAGGTGGCAGACGACGTCCGCATCAATGACCTGCACCGCCTGAAGCAATCCCTGATAATAGACAGTCAGGAGTTGATCCGGTCCATGGAGGGCAATACGTTCAATATTGGCGTGTTTGCGGCTCAGCACATTGATATGGTTCTCACCCGCGACAGGCATGAAATGATATGACAAGCCGACCCGCGCCCAGTTCCATTGATGGATAAAGGCCTGGGTCTCCTTAATGCGCTCCGGATTAAAACCGATCTCCACCCCCGTCTCCACCCGGATACGATCCTTATATTTTTCCTGCAGACGAAGACCTTCATCCCGATACACTCGGAAATCATCCTCCGTAAGCCAGGTCGTTTCAAAATAACGGATCCCCGACTCGAAATGCTCCAGGAAAACAAGATGGGTCAGCCCGCGATCGATGGCAACACAGACATACTCTTCCATCTCACCGAATCCATGGTGGCAGAGTTTCGTGTGCACATGGCCGTCCGACAGCCGGTTGATCTCAGCCATGCTCGTGCTCTCCATGGTCATGGGGATGGTCACCATAGGGATGGGCATGGGGATGGGTATGGAGGCAGGAGGTTTCACTGCGGTGCAAATGGCCATGTTCCAGGCTGTAGATGAGGGATGTCGTCGCCGTGAGAAAATCAAAGTCATGGGAGATAATGACCATGGGGATATCGAGATGGCCGATGATCTCCACCAGCCGCCTGCGCGTGACCGGATCCAGATTATTGGTCGGCTCATCCAATAATAAAACCCGCGGTTCCATGACCAGAATGGTTGCCAGGGCGACCAATTTCTTCTCGCCGCCGGAGAGATGGTGGGTGAGACGGTCTTCAAACCCTGCAAGACCCAGATGAACCAGCATCTTTTCACTTTTTTCACGCGCCACCTGAGGCGTGTCCCCCAGATTCAAGGGACCGAAGGCGACATCTTCAATCACCGTGGGGGAAAAAAGCTGATCATCGGCATCC
>JBFFNY010000255.1:0-3223 GCA_041562955.1 Desulfurivibrionaceae bacterium
GTCCAACCGTTCCTTCTGCATACCATGGGGAATAAAAATGAAATCCATACAGTCCATCTTCCCCCAATCTTCAGTAAATGTCCCGTCCTCATGCACATTCTGATAAATCGGCGAGCCGGGAAAAGGGGTGAACTTGGCGAGATTAAAATCATCAATCGGTAACGAGAACACATAATCCATACTCTTTTGAATGGACGCTTCGCTCTCCCCGGGCAGCCCCATCATGAGTAGTCCCTTGACACGAATACCAGCCTTTTTAATCAATCCTATTTTCTCAGCAAGCATGACAAGATCGGCATTTTGGCGATGCTGGGCCAGCAGATCCGCATCTCCCGTCTCAATACCTAAGCTTATCATCCAACAGCCAGCCTGCTTCATGAGGACCAGTAAGTCCAAATCAATATGTTCTGCACGAACCGCACAGTTAAAAGTCATCCCCAGGGGTTCGCTTATCATACGGTTGCAAAAATCTTCAACCCGCTGGCGGTTAAAGGTAAATTGATCATCATAAAAATTAATATGACGAATCCCAAAACGACTACTCAGATAAGCAAGATGCCGGTACAAATAATCAGCCGAATTATACCGGAAACTGCGGCGAAACACGGAGCGGTCACAGTAACTGCAGGCGTAAGGACAACCTCGGCTCGAAATACAACTGGTATTCGGAGCTTTGGGGTAATTGAACAGAGGGAGCTGATAGGCCTCAGGATAGTTCAACAATTTCTCATAGGCTGGAAAGGGTAAGGTGTCGAGATCCAGGGTGGTCTGGCGGAGACCGTTAAAGACGACCTTGTCTCCATCCTTCCACAGCAGACCCTCTATGCCCCCGTACTCTTCCGGTGAAGCCGTGAGCAACTCGTAAAGCCCCTGCTCCCCCTCTCCCACCAGTACAAAATCTATATCACCATACTCAAAGGCCTTTTCCTTGATAGCGGAGACATGAACACCGCCAAAGACAACCTGAACCGCGGGATTGTGCTCCTTCATTAATGCTGTAAGACGGATTCCATCAAGAAAACTTGAGGTGGTACAGCTCAAGCCGACCAGCTTAGGCTGATGCTCCTGCATATAGGCCAGAATCAGTTGATCCGAAGCAACAGGAGCGGCAAAACAATCAATAATTGTTGCATCAAAACCACGTTCATCCAGATAGGCGGCAATGGAAGCAAGCCCCAATGGCGGCATGATATTCGCTATTCTGGAAATATCATTTTTTGCACGCTCAAGCTGATAGCCGAGGGGATGAACCAGAAGAATTGGCTGAGAGATGTTGTTCTGTTTTGGCACGGGACTCGCTTAAGAGCTGAAGAGAAGGAGAAGAAAACCTTCCCCATAAAAAAAGCTGAAATGGCATACAACCATTCCAGCTTTTATTTTGCAACCAACAAGATGGGTCTCCTAGGCATCAGAAACCAAAGTCAGCAAGCATATTGTTCACGGTATCCTGATCAAGCATCGTGCCTTCACCCCCATCAGGAACCCCGGCAATGTATTTATCGACATCTTCCTGGGCAAATTGTCGGGATTCTTCCACGGAAAGCTTGTCATTTTCTGTTTTATGTTTCAACTGGGAGCCAAAACTGACCACAATAGCGAGGAGCTGAACCTGAAAATCACTGAGCAATTTGATTATTTTGAGGATCTGCTGTCCTGATAAATCCTGAAACGAAAGCACCTCGGTGATCTTGGAAACATCTGCAGAGATCTTGGCTGAAACATCAAAGGCCGCCTCTATTTTTTTAAAAATTTCCTGTTGATCCGCTATGGTCATTGCGGAACAACTGTCAACACCTGCGGGCGGCTGTGATGCCATTTCTGGAATCTTGGCAAGATCTTCTTTTACTTCAGCCAGGAATGTAACAATTTCATCTATTTTTTCGGCCCCCACGGATGGTTGCGCAGGGAGTTCAGCATCCCCTTCAATCTCAACCTCTACAATCTCTGGAACCTCAAGGGGAATCGCCTGATCGAGAAAAATTGTACTTTGCCCCGCATCCATTTTCTTCAGTAAATTTTTAACCCCCTTATCCTTGCACACCGCAAAAAGGGATTGAAACACATCGGACATGGGAACATCAAAATAATTATCCGCGTCAGCGACATAACTCACCGCTTTTTCGCTGATTTTATCATGAAACCCCTCTATATCGAAGAGATCCTGAGCCTTCTCCCGCGCATCAGTAATATGATCCTTCACCGTTTCATTGGTGCATAACTCATAGAGGGTCTGAAAAATAATGTCTAAATCAAACAAATAGCGAGATTCTTTTTCTATTACTGGTGCTGGTGCCTGACTTGCGGCAGTGCTGCTGCCAAGTTCATTAACCAGAGACAACACCGTATCAAGGCGTCCGATAATACTCGTAACTTCCGTGTCGAGAGGTGAACCATTCTCACCAGATGGATCACCTGATTCATCATCGCGGTCCGCAAGCTCGTGATTGAACGCCGCATGACTCTTAAGCTCCTCGAGCAAGGCCTTTACGCTGCCGCTTTCCTGCTGGACACTTTCCACAGAATCCATAATCTCCATGGTAGCCCGCTCAGTCATTTCAACAATATCACGGAGCTGTTCCTTGGCCCCTTCAATCTTATCCCCAGCCTCATCAAGAGTCGCCCGTTCCATTTTACGATCTTCAGCAGGCATCGCATTGATTGTGGAACTCAAATTCTTGGCCAGTTCACCAATATCCTTATACAAATCGTTGGAAATAATTTCATAAAAATCATCCCCTGTTTCAGCTGGACCCTGGTTTACTTGGGGAACAGAAGATGCGGTTGCAGATTGAGCAGCTTTGCCCCCCGCGTCTCCAAAATCAACAACTGTAATATTATAATTAATCTCAGATGTCGGAATACGAAAAAAACCCGCCCCTATCTCCAAAAACACTTCCGGCTTATTCCCCATGTCTCTCTCCCTTATACCCTTTGCCCTCTAAACACATCAGCATCAATCCACAATCTCTCATGCCGATTCCTGTGCGGGTTTAATCTGAAATCGCTCTTGTATACGTTGTAAACTCACAAGCGCTCCCTGGCGTGCTGAAGGTGTTAGAAATGATTTTAATTTTTTTTCCAAACTTCGAGGGTCCATTTCACTCTCAATGGCAAGAACCCCTTCAAGTATGATCTTTTTATTCAGCAGCTCCTGATTCGTATATTCTCTTAAATTACCGGCAAAAGGCAGAAAAAAGAAATTGGCAAACATAACGCCATATAA
>JBFFNY010000256.1:0-3205 GCA_041562955.1 Desulfurivibrionaceae bacterium
AGCGGCACATCATCGGATCCAAACGCTCTCTTATAATCGGCCTGGATATTACGCTGTTCAGCAAGCCACTGCCCCTTCTGCGCCCCACCCGACTCGAGGATAATAATCTTCACCCGGCTGGTATACGGGCTGTCCATGATGGTTCCCACCTCCCCGCGGCTGGCCCACACATAGGTCAAGGCGCCGATGGGCGGATACTCGCCATAAAAAAGACGAAGGGTTTCAAACTTCACCGACTCCCACCAGCTCACCCGGGAGGAGTCATAGGCAAAGCTGATATACACCCGGGCCGGCGCATCATCCCCTTTCTTACGGGTGAGATCCGCTGTCGGGATGATATCTTGAATCTTCCAGCGAAAAGACAGAATGGGGTAGAGGTGTGGGTCAATGTTCATCTTCCGCACCAGGCCGGAGGAACTTCGTACCGCAGTCGCCTGAATCACCCCCCTGTCCCCCTCAAAAACATGGGTATACACCGTGTGGCGATCCACCCCGTCAAAGAGGAGGGGCTGCCAATCCTCTGGCAGGAGGTCCGCCTCAGGGGGCCCGGAGAAATCCCCCACGGCAAGCTTTTCACTGCCGCAGCACAGAGTGGGAACAGACAGCAGAACAATGAGAAAAAAACGCGATAGACAGGTCATGACAGGCCGGCATTCAAGGGGGAGAGCAAGGTCACGCGGCAACAAGACGGAGCCGAGGATCTTCAGCGCTGAAAAAAAGGGCAGGGCGACGCCCATCACTGCCGGGCCAGGGCCCGTTCATAGCCAGCCGGATCATAACCGTGCAGGGCGACGCCGTTGACCACGGCAAAGGGCACGCCGCTTTGTCCGTTATCCAGACGTTTTTTCCGCGCCCCCGCCTGTTTATCCTTTTCAATATCATAGATCCGCAGCGGAATCTGCCGCGCCTTAAAATATGCTATGGCCTTGTGGCAATAGGGACACCAGCTCGTGACGTACAACTCCACCTTGGGCACATTCTTTTTTTGCTGCGTTCCGGGCTGCGCAAGCCATTTTGAGACCTGGTGATTCTTGGGACGGTTCTTGGTCTGCCGGGTGTTGCCCGCCTGATCGACCCAGACATAGGTTTGAGCCGCAACAACCAGCGGCAGAGCGACGATACAGATCAACAGCATGACACCGGCAACAACACTCCCTTTCTTCATCGCATTTTCCTTATTCTTGGTTACGAAGGTGAATGTTCCCGCCCTCGGATCAATCCACGGACAATTTTGGCCTGCTCGTAGCTCACCTGGGCGTCCTCAACCACGGGTTTAAGAAAATCCATGCCATGGGCCGCAAAACTTGTTTCAATTTTCTGCTGCTGAGCCGTATCCAGCAGATGGTCCAGGTTCAGCAGATGCCCCTCGGCTAAATAGGTTTCAACATGAGTGGAGATCGTGGTTAATTTCAGCCCCCGCTCAGCGACAATATCATCCAGACTCTGTCCCTGCTCCACCAAGGCAATGGTCGCCAGAACCGTTTCAGAACTGGTGCCCCCCTTGTCCTTTGCAGGTCGGGCCGCCGGTGGCGCAACAGGCATAGCCGTCTCCGCCGTCCCGAGACATGTTGGATTGGCTTCGACATATTTTTTGATCTCAGTCAGAAAATCATGCCCGTACTTTGCCATTTTGGCGGTGCCCACACCATGCATCCCCAGCATCGCCCCTTCGGTCTGCGGATAATAGAGACACATCTGCCGCAGACTCTTGTCCGCAAACACCACGTAGGGCGGGACATCAGCCGTGTCGGAAAGCCGGGTCCGCACCTCTTTCAAGCGGGCAAAGAGATCCGTGCTATACCCCTTCTCATCAACATTCTTGCTCGGCGGCTTCTTCTTTTCACCCTTGAGCACCGCATAGGTGTAGCCCGCCTTGCCGTACAACACCCCCTCACCCTTGGGAGTGAGCCTGAGTATCTTAAACTGATCCCCCACCGACTCAAGCAACCCCTCGGCAAGGAGGCCTTCAGAAAAAAGACGCCAAAAGGGGCGGGTCAGATGTTTCCCTACGCCGTGGGTCGGCAGCTTCTCATGCCCCAGCTGCAGGATGCGCTTGTTCTTGGCCCCCATGATAATATCCAGGATATGCCCGACCCCGAACCGTTCCTGGGTGCGGTAGATGGCCGACATGAACATCTGCGCCTCAGTGGTGCCGTCCACCACATCCACGCCCTGCATACACACGTCACAGGCGCCGCAATTCGCATGGGGATACACCTCCTGAAAATAACCAAGGAGGCTTATCCGGCGGCACTCCGCCTTCTCGGCAAAATCCGCCATCTTGCCAAGCTTCTGCCAACTCACCTTCTGCAACGCCGTATCAGGATGCTGGTCAATAAAGGAGCCCAGTTTCGCCATATCGCCGCGACTGTAGAACAGGATGCAATGGGAGAGATCCCCATCCCGTCCGGCCCTTCCGGTCTCCTGATAATACCCCTCGATATTTTTGGGCAGATCGCCGTGAATGACAAACCGGACATTGGCCTTGTCAATCCCCATGCCAAAGGCGATGGTGGCGACAATGACCTGAATCTGATCACGGTTAAACTGCTCCTGGTGGCGCTGGCGCACCTGGGGTGACAATCCGGCATGGTACGGGGCGGCATTGATGCCCTTTTTCTGCAGATATGCCGCCGTGCTGTCCACACTCTTGCGGCTTAGGCGATAGACTATGCCGGGCTGATCCTTAAACTGCAGTATCGCCCGTGCCACCTGGCCCGACACACCATCCTTTGCTTCGACCTTGTAAAAAAGATTCGGACGGTCAAAAGAGGCGCGGACCATATAGGGTTGATCCAGACGCAGACGATCGACAATATCATCCTGCACCTTACGGGTCGCGGTGGCGGTGAAGGCGGCCACCGGAACCGCGCCCACGATCTTTTTCAAATTCGACAGGGCCAGATAATCGGGCCTGAAATCATGCCCCCACTCCGACACACAATGTGCCTCATCCACGGCGACAAAATTGATATTGATGCCTGCGACAAACTCCTGGAAGTCCCGGGTACTCAGACGCTCAGGCGCCACATACAGGACATCAAGCTCACCCGCATGAATGGCGGAAACCACCTGCCGCCGCTCATCGGATGACAGGGTCGAGTTCAAGAACCCGGCCCGGATCCCCACCTCCCGGGCGTTGTCGACCTGATCCTTCATCAAGGAAATAAGGGGGCTGATGACCAGACAGAGACCTGGCTTGAGG
>JBFFNY010000257.1:0-3183 GCA_041562955.1 Desulfurivibrionaceae bacterium
CGCCGAAAAATATGATGCTGTTTCCGCAGTCCGATGAGTTTGGTAAAAAAACGTCGCAAGCCCCGCTGTTTTTTTTCATCCTGCCAATTAATCCAACTGAGCTCATTGTCCTGACACCAGCTATTATTATTCCCCTGCTGACTCCGGCCAAACTCGTCGCCTGCCACCAGCATGGGAACCCCTTGGGAGACCATGATGAGCACCGCCATCGTCTTGACTCGCCGGCTGCGCAGATCAAGAACCACCGGATCTGTCGTTCGCCCCTCCACCCCGGAGTTCCAGCTGATGTTGTGATTATCACCGTCACGGTTTTCTTCGCCATTCTTCTCATTATGCTTATGGTCATAACTCACCAGATCAGCCAGGGTAAAACCGTCATGGCTTGTGACAAAATTGATCGAGTTATAGGGTCTGCGACTGCTCCACTGATACAGATCAGAGGAGCCGGCAATGCGAGTGGCAAGATCTGCAACACAGTTGTCATGGCCGCACATAAAACCTCGAAGGTCATCACGAAAACGGCCATTCCATTCAGCCCAGCGCCTGTGGGTTGAAAAACTCCCCACCTGATAGACACCTGCCGCATCCCACGCCTCGGCAATAATCTTGGTGTTGGCCAGCACGGGATCTTCAGCGATCTGCTCCACCATGGGCGGATTACTCAAGATCTCGCCGGTGGGGGAGCGGCCCAGAATCGAGGCCAGGTCGAAACGGAACCCATCCACATGCATCTCCATGACCCAATAGCGCAGACAGGTCATAATGAAATTCCGGACCAGGGGGTGATTACAGTTAATGGTATTTCCGCAGCCTGAATAATTCATATATTCCTTATTCGGACCCAGGAGATAATAAATAACATTATCAATACCGCGGAAGGAATAGGTTGTGCCATCATAGTCCCCCTCACCCGTATGATTAAACACGACATCCAGAATCACCTCAATGCCGGCCTGATGCAGACAGCGCACCATCTCCTTGAACTCATCCACCTGCCGCCCCTGCCTTCCATCCACTGCATAAGAGCTTTTGGGGGCAAAAAAACAGATGGGATTATACCCCCAGTAGTTTTTCAGAAACGCACCGGAATCAGGATCCCTGAAAAGATGTTCATTCTCGACAAACTCCGAAACCGGCATGAGCTCAACTGCTGTGATGCCCAGCTTCTTTAGATAGGGAATCTTCTCAATGACCCCACGGTACGTGCCCGGATGGGCCACACCGGAACTTGGATGTTGCGTAAACCCCCGGACATGCATCTCATAAATAATCGAATCCCTTAAGGGAATATTGAGGGGACGATCCCCCTGCCAATCAAACTCACGGGTGTAGATCACGCCCCGCCGTTTAAAGGCGCGCCCGCATTTTGTCTTCCCCTGCAGCCTTTTTTCCTCCCCCCATATTTCACCATTGGAAAGGGCATGGGTATAGGGGTCCAAAACGAGGCGGTCAGGTTTATAACAATGCCCCGAGCCATGGGGGTCATACGGGCCAAGCAGGCGATAACCGTATTCGGTATGTGCCGGCAGCTCATCCAGCATAATATGCCAGATATCACCTGTTTTATTGATGAGGTGATCAAGTTCAATTTCAGCCCACGCATCCGTCTTCCCCTCCTGAAACAGGACGAGTGAAACCGATTCAGCATGGCGTGAAAAAAGGGCGAAATTGAGCCTGTTCCCATGCAAACTAACCCCCAGAGGAAGAGGCACACCTGGATGAGTCTGGAGCGATAACATATTCATTTCACTCAACTAGTAATAATTATCATTGACAATTAGATAGAACCAACTTAATTGTATACCTACGGGAGAACGACCAGCAATCAGTAAACCGTTTTACTGGAGATCAATTTGTAAAACAAATCTAAACCATTTAGGTCATTTTACTCATATCTAGCCGGAGGATACCATGGAACTTTTTGAAAAACTTGGAATTAACGAGCAGTTGTCCCCAACCATTGACTGGGACCTTATTCCTGCCGAAACATTTGCCATCTTTGAAAGCTGGGGCGGCAAAGACCAGCAGCGACTGCGTAGCCCCCGTGAACGCCATTATTATTTTTTCGTCGACGGCTGGAGCAGTCCCGCATCCCTATGTTTAATGGAGCGGGGTATCAAACATGCCCGGATCATCGCCTCAATCGACGCCCCGCAGAACCTTATCGACCAATCCATCAAGGATGAAGGGTTATCCAAAAGTTTAGACCGGAATTACGGGATCAACGCTGAGCTCAAGAGTTGGCTTCTTGACCATGTCGTCGACGGCAAAGACCTCTCCATGGTCCATCCCATTATTGAAGAGCAGGCAAAACCGTATGCAACAGTTGAACTGCCAAAGCACAACACCCCTCTCCCTAAAAATCTTAAACCCGTACAGCTCACCAGTAGACCTAAGGCAACCCAGGAAGATGAAGTGCTGGGTATTTTATCAAAATATAATTTCTATGACTCATCCCGGAACCAGAAGGGCTCCTTTACAAGCTTTCTTGTGGACAATGGCGACAATCAGACCATCAGTGACAAGGTTACAGGACTCATGTGGCAGCAAAGCGGAGCAGACCTCACCTCCATTCGAAAAATGCGGGCCCATGTTGACGCCTTGAACAGAGAAAACTATGCCGGTTTCTCGGACTGGCGCCTCCCCACCATGGAAGAGGCGTTTTCCCTCATGACCCCGGATGTGCAGAAGAACGACTTGCACATGGCCACCTGCTTCAAACATGACACCCCTTTCATCTTTGTAGCGGAGGAGCGCACCCCCGGCGGGTACTGGTTCTGCGACTATAAACAGGGCACGGTCTTCTGGGCCTCGGGAACCATTCCCGGCGGATACGGCAAGGTCTGCCGTACGATTTAAGCCGTACGACCTCTCCGTCCAGAAAAGGTTCTGTTCTCCATGGGAACAGAACCTTTTTTTATGGGCTTGGCTGATACAACCGGTGGTGACTCGATCCACGAGCAATACAGGCATTATAGATAGAAATAAATTGTGCAGACGCGTAATAATGCTTAAAATAAAAAAATGATGCTTAATTTCTCAGGTGGAGGTGGACATGCTTTCCGGTATTAACTCTGCGGTTTCCGCACTCATAGGTCTCTCTAAGAAATCGAATGTTACGGCGAACAATGTGGCCAATGTCGACACACCCGGGTTTAAAAGTTCAAAGGCGACGTTTTCCAC
>JBFFNY010000258.1:0-3165 GCA_041562955.1 Desulfurivibrionaceae bacterium
AATTTTTCCCCACCTTGTTATTTCTATGAATGTATCTAAAGAAGAGTTGCGTACCCGGTATGCTGGTTGTGCTCCTCCTTCCACTGTTGCCGGTAAGATTGCCGAACGAATTCGCCGCATGGATGAATATCGTAACGCCAAAACAATCTTCATGATGCCCTCACCCCTGCTTTTTCAGGCGAGAATCAATTGTCTGCTCGATGGTAAGGTCTTGCTCATGCCATCTCCCGCACTTAAATCCGGTTTTTATAGGGTGAAACCTTTTTCCATTCCTTTTTCAGATCTGGCCTACGGGACGAGTCTCAAGGGGATTACCCTTTTTGGTCGGAAGGTTCAGGGTAAACAATTGCAGGGAATAGCTGTTGACCTGGCCCTGACGGGTTGTGTGGCCCTTGATCAGAAGGGCGGGCGACTGGGTGAAGGGACAGGGTTCTTTGATTTATCCATGGGGCTGCTCGGCACCATGGGGTGTGTGACGGAGCAAACACCTGTAGGCTGTGTCGCCGGTGAGTTGCAGATGAGCCAAGATGATCTGCCCTGCGAGTCGTGGGATATTGGTGTTGATTTTTTGGTCTCGGAGTCTCGTTCCTACGCTTACCGGGAGTCTCGTTCCCACGCTTGCCCGGGCAAAGACGAAACTGCGTTTGCGCAGGTGAAGGTGAAACCTGCTGTGCATTGGGATATCCTTGAGAAAAAACAAATTCGCAAAATAGAACCGCTCTGGCACCTGTATTGTGACTTGTTTCCCCTTGATGACGAAGATGCGGATGACGATGACGATGACGATGAGATTGAAGCCATCCCGAAAAAAGTTTCTCCCTGGGGAGACCGTGCAGGCTCCTGATAGTTTCAGTGACGTGGGATTGTCTCACCCGAAGGATGCCTTGAATGGTATTTTCTCGGTGAATTTCGAACAGAAAACACTGATATTTTTTGCTTATCTACACCTCCTCAATGCTTGACCAATACCCCGCTTCCCTGTAGTGTGACATTGAAATTTAGCTGGGTGTTGACGTCTGCTTCAGGCAGAAAAAAATAGAGGATAGTTCAGTATGGATGATATGGAAAAACAAGGTCTCACCGACCACCTCACTGATTTACGTTCAGTTCTGGTGCGGTCGCTTCTGGCTGTAATTATCTGTTTTTCAGTCTCCTACTATTATATTGATCCCATCGGCGACTGGTTTTTTAAACCTCTCTTCGATGTCCTTCCCAAAGGGTCAAGCCTCATTTTTATCTCCTACCAGGAAGCCTTTTTTTTTACCTAAAATTAGCCCTGACCTCGGGCATTCTCTTTGCCACCCCAGTCCTTTTTTATCAGGCATGGCGCTTTATTGCCCCGGGCCTGTACACTCATGAAAAAAAGGTAGCGTTGCCTTTTACCTTTCTCTCGTCTTTCTGTTTCCTCGGTGGTGCGGCATTCGGTTATTATTTTGTCTTTCCGCCCGCCTTCAAGTTTCTCATGGGCTATTCCACCGATTTTCTCCAGGCAGCTCCAACCGTTAAGGAATATTTTTCCCTGGCCCTACGGTTGCTCATTGCCTTCGGTGCTATTTTCGAATTGCCGGTGGTTATAGTGATTCTCGCCAAGATTGGTATCGTTGATGCCCCATTCCTACGTAAAAATCGCAAATACGCTTTCCTCATCGCCTTTATCATCGCCGCGATTCTCACCCCCACCCCGGACGTGGTGAATCAGATGATGATGGGCATTCCTCTCGTTATTCTCTATGAGATTTCCATTATTGGGGTGTGGATGTTCGGGCGCAAGCGGTTGCCCGGGTTTGATGAAGCAGAGCTGGCGGAGTCTGATGAGCAGTCAGAATAGTTTAAAATCTATATCTATATAAAATTGACATGTTGTGGGGGATGGCGCAGTTCCCATAAATATTGATTTATTTTATCCATTCGGCAATTGAGGCGACAGGTTGTTGCGTCAAACTCATGGTCAAACCAGGCAAGGCGATCTTTGCGTTGTTGTCCTTCCCATATTTCTTGGAAATTCTGCTGAAAAATATTGCCATATAAGAATTTTTCATCTTCAAGGTGGGCGCTGCAGCCCCAGACATTCCCTGCTGAGTCAATATAGGACCAGAAGGGCAGACCCAGGCATTGTGAATATGACCTTGATTTGCTATCCCAACTTTTCATGGTGTTGAGGCGTGCTATGACGTTGAAGCTGGAGGAGGACAGACTTTCTGCTTCAGCACATATTTGCTGAGCATCTTCATAGGAGATATTTCGGTATTGCTCGGTTTTACTGGAGGGATGATGGGAATAGGGTTTTATGACGAGGTAGTCTAAGCCAATATCCCTGGCTAGGGTGGCCAGGGTGGTTATTTCGTGCTTGTTTTCAGGCAGAAGAAGGAGCTGCATGCCGAGCACGCATGATAAGTTATTTTGCTTGCGGTACTGGATTGCATAGCGAAGATTTTCAATAACTCTATTAAAATCGCTCGCTTTGGTTCGGTGAATGTCGCTGTAGGTCTCGGCTGTTCCAGCATTACAGCTCACCTTTATCCATTCGGTGTGTGGGAGGATGGCATCTGTTTTTTCTGGGTCAAGAAAGACACCATTTGTCGTGAAGGCCACGTCGAGATTGGCCTGGGCCGCTTGCCGGGTCAGCCAGCTAATTTCTTTATGGAGGAGGGGTTCTCCTTCGCCGCCGAACATGATGCTTTTTACACCTAATCGACTCATTTCCTGAAAACGTTGAGCTAACGTCTTTGCTTCAAGGAATTGTTTTTTATACCCCATAAAGTCAAGGGCGCAGAAGCGACAGCGATGATTGCACATACCCGATGGACTGATCTCCATATAGATTGGATATATGAGATCATTCTTCAGCCAGCTGTTGACTCTGGGGATGTGATAGTTGAGTTTATGGCCATCAATTTTAAGTTGTTTCATGACAGAATCTCTTGGGCTGTACGAATAATATCTTGATGGTCAGGATAGTAAAGTTTCTCCAAAGAGGCTGCCGCTGGTACCGGACATTCAGGCATGGTAATTCGTTTGACTGGAGCCTTGAGGTTGTTCCAGCAGCTCTCGGCAATTTCTGCCGCGACTTCAGCGGCAACACCGCCGTAACGGTGTCCTGTGTCAGCGATAATAAGTCGTCCTGTTTTTTTAACTGACTGGATAACACATTCCTTGTCCCAGGGT
>JBFFNY010000259.1:0-3141 GCA_041562955.1 Desulfurivibrionaceae bacterium
GTGCGGATACCGTTTCACATTCTCTTTCAGGAGCTGCATGGTGGTGAGAAGAAAGGATTCAATTTCTTCGTAGGGCTGCTTCTTGATCAGGCTGACCAGGGAGCGGTTGATCTCCCGGAGTGATTCCTCATGGATGAGATATAGCCCCGGGGTGTCCATGATTCGAAACAGGAAGATCAGCTTGCGGGTTTCCACATACCGGTCATCCTTATTTTTGCCTGGATCCAGCTCTGTTACGAGCTGGGAGGGGATGTCCTTGTACAGCCGCACGATATCCATGTGGGCCGGGAGGTCCAGCAGGGTTTTCAGCCCATGTTTGTCCTTAAGTGTAATGTTCTTGGTGCACTCGAGATGGGCCCGGATCTGTTCGTGGGATATTGCGGAAAACCGTGAGCCGGCCTGCCAGTCCGTGCAGCGGTCCCCGCATTCTTTTTGAAACCACGGCTGGGGATCTTCTTCACTGAGCCAATAGGTGTAATTTAAGGTGAGAACCCTTTGGAACAGGCTGGTTGTGGAGCTGAGATCAAAGTCGCCGTTGTTTTCACTGTAGCGCAGTAAAATCTGCGCCATTTTCTTCATGGGGTGATGGCCCTGGACCATGAGCATGATGGCTTCATCGTCAAGCAGTTCCAAGGCCTTGAAGAATTGGTCCAGCGGCTGCTGGAAATCAATAAGACGGGATTCCACCAGACTGAGGAATTTCTGGACATAGGCCAGCAGTGACTCCATGGCCAGCCCCATGAGGGGTTCATTTTTCTGCACTTCTTGGGCGGCCTGGAGGAAGATGCCGGTGAAAAGGCTGAATCCCTGCGCCACGTTATCATGTTTGGCGTAGATTTGACTGTTCTTGAGCACAAACGCCCGCAGTTTCGGCAGCAGGAGGGACCAGTTGCGAAAGGGATGGCAGATTTCCAGGAGCAGGTCTTCGATATTGCGGTGGATACCGCGAAAGTCGGCAACCATGTCACAGAGTGGGGTGAGCTCGGGCGTAATGACAACCTCGGCAACGGCTGTTTCCTGAAGATTTGCTTTGAGGGCGGAGGAGGTGTGTTCTATGGGCATGGCTTAACAAGGGGGTTAGGGGTGAGGGATGAGGGGGGAGGAGTGAGGGGCGTGAAATTTCCTCACTCCTCCCCCCTCACTCGTACAAACTGAGGCTAGAGCATCTTCTGACTTTCCATGAGCAGGATCAGGTCAAGCACCCGGTTGGAATAGCCCCATTCGTTGTCATACCAAGAAAGGATTTTGACCATATTGCCAATGACCTTGGTGGATTGCCCGTCAATCACGGAAGAGTGGGGGTTACCCTGGTAGTCGATAGAAACCAGCGGCTCATCTGAGTAGCCCAGGTAGCGGTTTGCCGCCTCTTTGAGGGCCTCATTGACTTCAGAAACCGTGGTTTCTTTGTCCACTTCGATGACCGCATCGACAAGGGATACATTTGGGGTTGGTACCCGTACGGCCAAGCCGTCAAATTTACCTTTTAATTCGGGAAGGACCAGGGCGACAGCCGCGGCGGCCCCTGTTTTGGTCGGGATCATTGACATGGCAGCAGCCCTGGCGCGGCGCAGATCGCCATGGGGAAAATCCAGCAGCCGCTGATCGCCGGTGTAGGCATGAACGGTGGTCATGAGTCCTTTTTTGATGCCGAATTTGTCGAGAATCACCTTGGCAAAAGGGGCCAGACAGTTCGTGGTGCACGAGGCGTTGGATACAATGTGATCTGTGGCCGGATCATACTCATGGTCGTTAACCCCCATGACAATGGTACGGACATGGCCTTTTGCCGGTGCGGAGATGATGACCTTTTTGGCACCGCCCTCCAGATGGGCACCCGCCTTTTCATCGGTGCAGAAGAGTCCCGTGGATTCAATGACGTACTCCGCGCCACTGCTGGACCATGGGATGTCGGACGGGCTCCGGTGGTTGGTGATCCTGATTTCCCGGCCGTCTACCCGGATGCCTTGATCGGTGGCAATGACCTCCTTGTTGTATATTCCCATGACCGAATCATATTTGAGAAGGTGGGCTGTCGTTTTATTATCTGTAAGATCATTGATGGCCACAATCTCAATGTCCTTGAAGAGCGGGTCAAGATCAATAGCTCGAAAAATATTGCGTCCGATACGTCCAAAACCGTTAATGCCAACTTTGATAGCCATGGGAATCTCCTGCATCGTTTAAGGTGGAAATTGTACGTTAGAGGTGAGGCGCTGGAAGTGCAAAGGGAAAGGATTTCAGCCCCCTGACCCTGCCGCGCGTTACGTGGTGTTTGGTTGCTGTGATAAAAAAGTCTATCACACCTGTTTCAGGATCGCGTAATAGTTTGCAGAAAAAGATTATTTATTTGCGTGATCCCTGTCGCGGATCATGGCGCGGATGAGATAGGTCTGCCGTCGCGGTTCAGAGAGGTTGCTGTTGATGGCAAGGGCTTTTTCATACGCATTGAGGGATTCTGGCAGCCAATGCGCCATGAAGTAGCTCTTGCCCGCCTGCACATAGCCCATCTCAGGCTGGTAGGGAAACATGTCACCGAAGAGTTCCAGGGTTGATTGGTTCCATAGGGTCTGGACCAGCTCCTCCTCTTCAATGAAAAGACGCAGGAGGAGACCATTGTTTGTCTGGCCGGCAAGGACGTGGCGCATGAGGTCTCTGGTTTTGCTGAAGAGCATGGACAGCGTGGCCGTTTGTTGTTGTATCTCGTCTGGAGTTGCCGCGCTGAATGAGGTCTGGTGGGGAACATCCTGCGCCTCGCTCAGCAGATCCCTCTGAAAGTGCTGCATCCGGATATGTTCCTGCAGTTTTGCCCCTTCATGGCAGAGGGCATGGACCGCCCGGTTCAGGTGGAGGGGCTCCGGATCAAGGGGATTGTTGTCGTTGAAGAGATTCTGACTGAGTTCTTTGAGCTGGCGGAGCATCAGGTTCTGCGATTCTATCCAGGCCAACAGCTCTATGTCCCCGGGTTCGGGGTGGGGGGCAGGGGTGTGTGGTGTGAACTGGTTCTCAGCGTTCGCGTAACTCTTGAAAAACAGGGAGTAAAATTGGCGGGTGAAGAAATTGCGCCGCGGGGAGAACCAGGCGTTGGCAGGCGGACGACCCGGCTCGGTGAAGGTTACGCGCTGCACAAGGCCTCCTTGTACA
>JBFFNY010000260.1:0-3126 GCA_041562955.1 Desulfurivibrionaceae bacterium
CAGTGGCTCAAAGGTGTCCGGATCGACAATTTCTGCAAGAAAATGATCTTCCATGATGTGCAGACCCCTTTGTTCTTCCGCGCATTCAATGGCCACACCCGGACCCATCACTTCACTTAACCCGTAAATATCAATGGCCTTGATGCCGAGCATCTTTTCAATCTCAATCCGCATGGCCTCGCTCCAGGGCTCGGCCCCGAAGATGCCGACCCGGAGTTTGAGATCTGCCGGGTTCACCCCTTGCTCAACCATGACCTCTGCCATGTTCAGGGCATAGGAGGGGGTGCAGAGCAGCACTGTTGAACCGAAATCACGCATGATCTGGATCTGGCGCTTGGTGTTGCCGCCGGAGATCGGCACCACGGTGGCGCCGAGTTCTTCGGCCCCGTAATGGGCCCCGAGACCGCCGGTGAACAGACCGTAGCCATAGGCGTTGTGGACGATATCATTTGGGTGTGCCCCGGCGGCACTGAGGGAGCGAGCCATGAGACCGGCCCACATCTTGATGTCCGCCTTGGTGTACCCCACAACCGTGGGCTGTCCGGTGGTGCCGGAGGAGGCGTGGATGCGGACCACCTCTTCCATGGGGACGGTGAAGAGGCCGAAGGGGTAGTTCTTCCGCAGATCCTCCTTGGTGGTGAACGGCAGACGGCTCACATCCGCAAGGGTCTTGATGTCTGAAGGGTGAACCCCGGCCTCATCCATTTTGGCGGCGTAATAGGGTACTTTCAGGTAGACGTTGGCAATCTGCTTCTGCAAACGGTGGAGCTGTAACGACTCCAGGGCCAAACGCGGCATGGTTTCAAATTCTTCGTCAAAGATCATGGACTGTTCCTTTAAATCTTTTTTTAGAACCACAAGAGCAGCGGACTCTTGAGATTTCAACAGACACTGATGCACACGGATTTTTTTTATCGATGGCCATTCGTGTGCATCGTAATGCAACTATATAAAGAAGACGTTATTTCTGGGTGATCGCCCGGCCCGCCTTGAAGGCGGCAATATTCTGCTCAAGGCTGCGCGGCAACCGCTTGGTCATTACCTCAAGGAACACCTCTTCGCCAATGGGTAGCAGGCTTGACAAGGCGCCGACCAGGGCCAGATTGGCACTGCGTATCTCTCCCACGGACTTGGCAATCTCAAAGCCGTCCACCATGTAGGTCTGAATATTGCGACGGGTCAGTTCATCCAGAATGTCGTGGGGGTAGGGGGCTTTGCCCGTGGCCACGGCAGGAGGGGCAATCTTGTGGGTGTTGACAATCACCTTGCTGTCCTTATGCAGGAAGGGCAGGTAGCGTACGGCCTCCATGGTCTCGAAGGCCACGATAATATCGGCCTTGCCCGGATCAATGAGCGGCGAGTACACCTTGTCGCCAAAGCGCAGATGGGCCACCACGGAACCGCCGCGCTGGGCCATGCCGTGCACTTCGCTTTTTTTGGCATCAAGCCCTGCCGCAAGCAGGGCATAGGCCGTCACTTCAGAGGCCAGAAGGATACCCTGACCGCCGACACCGGAGAATAATATGTTTCCACTCGCATTCATTATTGTATCTCCTCAGTGATGGCTTTAAATTTACAGACGCAGGCGCATTGACCGCAGCCGTTACACATCTCGGGGCTGATCTTGGTATACCCTTTTTGTTTTTCTTTCTTGCCCAATTCCTTGGCTGTGGCAGGGGTGATGGGTTGCCAGTTGATGGCCGGACACCCCAAGCGCAGACAGGCCTGACAGCCTGTACAGTCTGAAACCGCAATGGTGTATGGGGTGGTTGTTTTCTTCTTCATTTCCGGGATGAGAACACAGGGGGCCCGGCAGATAATGACACTGGTGGCATCACGCTCAAGCTCTTCCTTGAGCACCTGTTTGGTCCCGTTGATGTCATGGGGATTCACGGTCCGCACATGCTCAACCCCCACGGCCCGACAGAGTTGCTCAAAGTCGATGACGTTTGCCGCCTCGCCCATGAGGGTGGAGCCGGAGGCCGGATTGGGCTGTTGCCCCGTCATGCCGGTGATGCGGTTGTCGAGTAATAATACGGTGGCGTGGGACTTGTTGTACACCATGTTGGCAAGGCCGGTGATGCCGGAATGCATGAAGGTGGAGTCACCGATGACGGCCACTGTCTTTTTATGGGAATCACCGCCGATAGCCTTGGTCAGACCGTGGGCGATACCGATGGAGGCACCCATGCAGACGCAGGAATCCATGGCGGATAACGGCGGCAGGAACCCCAGGGTGTAGCAGCCGATGTCGCCGGAGACAAAGACATCCAGTTTGGAGAGGTTGTAGAATATGCCGCGATGGGGGCATCCCGGGCACATATTGGGCGGGCGCATGATCATGTCCACCGGGGCCATGACTTCTGGTGTCTCACCGCCGAGGGCCTGTTTGACGATGGCTGCGTTGAGTTCGCCGATGGCGGGAATCTTTTCCTTGCCGATGCACTTAATCCCCATGGCCTTGATATGGGTTTCAAGAAAGGGATCCAGTTCTTCAATAATGACGAGTTCGTCAACGGAAGCGGCAAACTCACGAATTTTTTGTTCAGGCAGGGGCCAGCACAGGCCGAGTTTCAGGATGGCCGCATCAGGAAAGGCCTCCTTGGTGTACAGATAGGAGATGCCGCTGGTGATGACCCCCATGCTTCTGTCGCCCGCTTCAATCCTGTTGCCGGGATACGTCTCGGCAAAGTCGCGCAGGGAATCAAAGCGCAGGGCGAGATCCTTGCGTCGCGCTCTGGCATTGGCGGGCAGCATGACAAATTTGGCCGGGTCCTTGATGAACCCGATTTCAACCGTGCCGTTGGTGCGGTCGCCGACGGCCACCTGCCCCTTCACATGGGCGACGCGGGTGGTGGTGCGGAGCAGAACCGGGGTGTCCAGCTGCTCTGAAAGCGCAAAGGCCTCAATGAGCATGTCATGGGCCTCGCTCGGGTCGGCAGGCTCGAGCATGGGGATCTTCGCTGCATAGGCATAATTGCGATTATCCTGCTCGTTCTGGGAGGAGTGCATCTCCGGGTCATCCGCATTAACGATGACCATGCCGCCGCGGATACCGGTGTAGGCTGCGGTGAAGAGGGGGTCAGCCGCCACATTCAAGCCGACATGCTTGAGGGTGGTTAAGAC
>JBFFNY010000261.1:0-3114 GCA_041562955.1 Desulfurivibrionaceae bacterium
CACGGGTTAAGAGTTTACAGTTCGCTGTTTAAGCGATAAGACATCGTGAAGAACAATCCCACCCTAAAGTAAACACGAGAAACCTATTCCCATGACACATTGGCAAACCCTCCTGGCCGAGGCAATCACAACCCCAGCGGATCTCCCTCCCCATCTCCGCCCTGATCTGTCAGGGCTTCAGGACGTCGTGAGCCATTACCCCATGCGGGTCAACGCCTATTATCTCAGCCTGATCCAGAAAAAAAACGACCCCCTCTGGCGCCAGGCCATCCCCCAGAGACTGGAAGAGACGGATAGGGTCTGCCACCTTGACAGTCTGGCCGAAGAGCGTTTAAGCCCTGTCCCGGCAATTGTCCATAAGTACCGGGACCGCGCCCTCTTTCTGGTGGCGAACCAATGCGCCATGTATTGTCGGTTCTGCACCAGAAAACGCAAGGTCGGCACGCCTGAAATGATGGTCAACGACCAGACCATTCAGACCGGCCTTGACTATATCAGAGCCCACCCGGAGATCAGAGATGTACTCATCTCCGGCGGCGACCCGCTTCTCCTGACCGACGAACGGCTGGAATGGATCATCGCGCAGATTCACACCATCCCCACAGTCGAGATTATTCGCATCGGCACCCGGGTGCCCTGCACCCTGCCGGCCCGGATCACACCAGAACTGTGCCGGATGCTCAGCAAATACCACCCGCTCTACATCAACACCCACTTCAACCATCCATGGGAACTCACCGCAGAAGCGGCAGAGGCCTGCGGGCGTCTGGCCAATGCGGGCATGCCCATGGGTTGCCAGACCGTGCTCCTGCGTGGCGTGAATGACAACACCGAAACCATCCATGAGCTGATGCGGGGGTTATTACGAATTCGCGTCAAACCCTATTACCTCTTCCAGGGCGACCTCAGCCTGGGAACGAATCATTTCCGCACCACCATCGAAAAAGGCCAGGAAATCATGCGGGGACTGCTCGGCCAGATTTCAGGCATGGGCATTCCAACCTACGCCGTGGACGGCCCGGGCGGTGTCGGCAAGATCCCCCTCACCCCTAATTATATTGAGTCGTTGGCTGAGACCCTGACCTTTACAAATTACGAAGGCCGAACCTGCTTTTACGAGAACGGCGGAACATGAGGGGGGAGGGGTGAGGAGTGAGGAGTGAGGCGTAAGAGGTAGGAAGTTCAGATCGTGACATTCCCCTAACCTTTCACACCTCACACCTCACACTCGCACATCTCAAATCACCATGGCATGAACCTGGCCATTGCCCTTCCACAACTTCACCTGGGACTGTGCAATCTGCACGCCGTAGCTTTGCCCCTCTGTCATGGGAAATTTAATATCGGTTTCCGGCAGGATAAACACCGAGACCCGTCGGCCATCCTTTGCATACAGGAGATACACCGCATCACATTTCCCGAGTTCACATTTCCGGCCGCCAACCAGGGTATACCCCTGTTTCCCCAGATCCGGCATGGTAAAGGCAATATTATGCACCTTGGCAAACCACCCCTCCACATCCACCACCTCGGCAGCGGCAAAGGACATGGGCACCTGACGCAGATGATCCTGCAACACGACCTGACTCACCTGATCCATGGAACGAAAACCAGGGGACGTATCTGTGCCGCGGAAAGGATTCATAAACAGCATCACCAGGGCCGCCACAGCCAGTGCCGGCGCGATGTTCCAGGGAAAATGAAAAGCCTTTTTCATGGTTGCAGGCCTGATCCCCGCCTCAATTTTCCGCAGCAGTCCCGGAGGCGGTTCAACCATGAGCAAATCCGCCCGTATACATGCTTCCAGCTCTTCATCCAGCTCATACAGGATGCGACAATCGGCGCAATTCCGCATATGAGTCCGTGCACCAGCCGTTGCCCCAGTATCGGCAAATTCTTTTTCAACAAGCCACAGTTTAAAGTCTGAACAGGTCATAACGTCCCCCCCATATCAGCACGGCGGATATCAACAATTTTAGATTCCTTCATGATTATTTCCCGCAACAATTCTTTTTTCATCTGTTGCTTCGCGCGGCTGAGGCGCGACATGACCGTGCCGATCGGCACATCAAGGGTCTCGGCAATCTCCTGATAGGACATGTCCTCCAGAAAAAACAGGATCAAAACCGTCTTATATTTTTCAGGCAGCCGCGCCAGACTCTCCTGGGTGGATACGGTCTCAAGCTTCTTTTCATAATCACGACTGATATCCGTTGCCGCCACACCCTCAAGCAGCTCCAGATAGGTCTCGTTTTTCGCCAGCAGAGGTCTTTTGCCTGCCTGGCGTTTCTCCTTGAGAAAGGTGGTACGGAGTATTGCAAACAGCCAGGCCCGGCATTTCGACTCCTCACGCAACTGGCCGAAATAACGGAAGGCCGCATACATGGTTTCCTGAACCAGATCTTCCGCATCATATTGATTGCCCATATACTTCATGGCAACGTTATACAAAAACGGGATGTGCGGATAGGTCAGTTTTTTAAAATGATTGCGATGTTTCTTTCTTGAACCAAACAAACGACGTCCTCCTCTGTAGAGCTCTGACGCCACCCCTGCGGCATCAGCTTCGTGCAACCTATACCAGTCTAGAGGTCAAACTGGGTGCCCTTATTCCATTTTTCTCCCCTATGCTGTTTTGATGACACCACCTTTAAGATCAACGAAGAGCAACAGAACAGACGGCGACATAAGGCGGCACTGCGCCATAACGTGCTGAAAAAACCATGGGTAATGAGCCTGATCCGGACAACATACTGAAACAGAAGATCAGCGCAACAACGGCGGTATGGTCACTGCAGGAACCATAACCCCGGTCAGATCCGGGTAATCCTGTTTCACCTGGGACATCATGCCGTCATCCTGGGGCAGTTTAGCCTCAGGAATACCCAGGACTGCGGCCATGCGGTGGCGATCCTTGTAAAACGCGCCCCAGACCAGGGGGGTGAACAGGCGGAACTGGAAGGGATGGGGGGGCGACTCAGCCAGGAGATCAAAGCCGGTGTCCATATCCCCCTCCACTGCAAAGGCAAGGGATTCAAGGGATACGGCGACCTTCTCAACCAGATCAATCCGGAACGATGACGGATACCTGCTGGAAATTTCCCGAAGACGTAC
>JBFFNY010000262.1:0-3096 GCA_041562955.1 Desulfurivibrionaceae bacterium
GGGCAAACGTGAAGTCCTACTAAATAGTTTGGAGGGTGCAATGTACGCAATTATTCGTACTGGTGGTAAACAATATCAGGTTGCAGCAGGTGATCGCGTGCGAGTTGAGAAGCTCGATGGTGTTGTTGGTGATACCGTTGAATTGGCTGATGTTTTGATGACTGCTGATGGCGAATCTGTAAAGATTGGTCAGCCGGTTGTTGAAGGTGCTAAAGTAACTGCCAAGATTATGGAGCAGGGAAAAAGCAAGAAGGTTATTATCTTCAAAAAGAAACGTCGCAAAGGCTACTCTCTGAAAAAAGGGCATCGTCAGATGTACACTGCCCTTGAAATTCAGGAAATTTCTGCTTAATCATCGAGGGTGTCCGGTTGTGGATGCCTTGATTTCGAATAGAAGGAGACGAGAAAATGTCACATAAAAAAGCTGGCGGTAGTTCGAGAAACGGCCGCGATAGTAATGCTCAACGTCGTGGCGTAAAGAAGTTTGGCGGTCAGGTTGTGACTGCTGGATCTATTCTTGTACGTCAATTAGGAACAAAAATTCACCCTGGAACCAATGTCGGATTAGGGCGTGATTTCACCTTGTTTTCTAAAGTTGATGGTGTGGTAACATTTGAAAACTTCGGTCACAAGCGCAAGCGTGTGGCTGTATATCCTGTGGCTGAGTAGTTTTTTGTAAAAACTGCTGGGCGGTGGGTTAAAAAAAATATAGTTGTATGTGACTCAGTAGGGGCCTTGCCTCTATGACGAGTTGAAGAGCATGGGGGTTTTTATTAACTTCCATGCTTTTTGCGTATGTGCTCCGTGGTAGTATGCCTGTTCAGGTCAAACGACGTGTGCTTGTTGTGCCCATTTTCAATTTTAACAAAATTCTCTTTTAACTTCCTGGTGTCCAAGCATGGCTTTTATTGATGAAGCAAACTTTTTTGTCAAAGCCGGTGACGGTGGTCGAGGCTGTGTGAGCTTTCGCAGGGAGAAATTTGTTCCCAAAGGCGGTCCTGACGGGGGCGACGGCGGCGTTGGCGGTTCTGTGTATATTGAAGCTTCAGCCCGTCTCCACTCCCTGCTTGATTTTAAATATCGTTCCCACTTTATCGCTAAAGTCGGCATGCATGGTAAGGGGAAGAAGATGCATGGTGCTGGCGGTAAAGACTGCACCATCCTTGTCCCTGTCGGTTCGATTGTGAAGGATTCTGAAACCGGTGAGGTCATTATCGACCTTGTGGAAGAGGGTGCCCGTTATCTTGCGGCAAAAGGCGGCATCGGCGGCCGGGGCAATGTCCATTTTTCCTCATCAACGAACAGGGCCCCGCGGATTGCCGATAAGGGCCGTCCGGGTGAGGAGCGCTGGCTTCGTATTGAGTTAAAGCTTATTGCGGATGTTGGACTCATTGGTCTGCCCAATGCCGGCAAATCGACACTCCTATCCCATATCTCTGCTGCAAATCCCAAGGTCGCGCCATATCCCTTTACCACCCTGGAGCCGCAACTCGGCGTGGTCCATCTGGATTATGGCGAATCCTGTATTGTTGCAGATATCCCCGGGCTTATTGAAGGAGCCAGCGAAGGTGTTGGTCTGGGCCATAAGTTTCTGCGTCATGTGGAGCGGACCCGTATTCTCCTGCATGTTATTGACAGTTCAGGTGTTGAGGGTGACCCCCTTAATCAGTATCGTGTTCTGGAAAAGGAGTTGGCTCAGTTTAACGATGAGCTCGCTGATCGAAAACGATTGATTTTGTTGAATAAAAAAGATCTATTGTCTTCTGAGGAGCTTGAGGCGCTTCAGAAAAAATTTAAGGGTGAAGGGCTTGATACCATGGCGATTTCAGCTGAATCAGGCCTGGGTCTTGATGGTTTGAAAGATTGGTTGTCTAAGATTCTTCTTGAGGAAGAGGACGAAGCGTAAGGTTATGTTTACTATTACCCCTGATGAAGGACAGAAACTTCGTCTCGCTCATCTGCAATCGGTAAGGCGTGTTGTGGTCAAGGTGGGTAGTGCCGTTCTTACCGATGAAAACGGTCTGCATCAGGAGACCCTGGAAAGTCTTGCCACGGAAATTGCCTTTCTGCGGCAACGCGGTCTTGAGGTGGTGCTGGTGAGTTCCGGGGCGGTTGCTGTCGGCCGGCAAAAGCTTAATCTGACTCAGCCCAAGCTTTCCCTGCAGGAGAAACAGGCTGCGGCCTCGGTGGGGCAGTCCGGGTTGATGCATAGTTACGAGCAGCTCTTCAGCTCCCGTGGTATTCATGTCTCGCAGATTTTACTGACCCATGATGATCTGGCCCATAGGAATCGCTTTCTCAATATTCGCTCCACCCTCTCCACCCTGTCTGAGTGGGGTGTTCTACCCATCGTCAATGAAAATGATACCGTGTCAGCGGAGGAACTTAAATTCGGTGATAATGACACCCTCGGGGCGCTCATCACGAATTTAATCGATGCTGATATCTTCATCTGTCTGACCGATATTGATTCCTTATACACCGCTAATCCCCAGTCTGAACCGGATGCAATGGCCTTGCATACCGTGCCGAGGGTCAGTGACGACGTCATTAATATGGCGGGCAACAGCGGCTCTGTGCTCGGTACCGGCGGCATGCGTTCCAAAATTCTTGCGGCGCGAATGGTGGCGGCCCGCGGAGGGCATTCTTTCATCGGTCCAGGTCGGAAACCCGGGGTGATTCAGTCTCTGTTCAAGGGCGAACTCCTGGGTACGTTTTTTCTGCCCAATGAGGAAAAGGTCAAGCTCCACTCCCGTAAACATTGGATCGCCTATGTTCTGCGGCCCAAAGGGTATCTGATCCTTGATGACGGGGCCTGTCGGGCCGTGAAGCGCAAAGGTGCAAGCCTGCTTCCTTCCGGGATTATGGAGGTCCGGGGTCATTTCTCTGCCGGTGATGCGGTGCATTGTCTGAATGTCCAAGGGGAAACCGTCGCGGCAGGGTTAGTGAATTATAATAATGATGAGACGCGTAAAATCAGTGGCCATCATTCAAAGGATATTGCGGGGATTCTCGGTGTAAAGGGTGAGGCTGAAGTGATTCACCGGGATAATCTCGTGCGGTTTTAGGTTGGTGTAAGGACCCCTGTTGATCCCC
>JBFFNY010000263.1:0-3085 GCA_041562955.1 Desulfurivibrionaceae bacterium
CGCAATAAGACCTTCATTATACTGGGCCAGCACCTCCTTATCGATCCGAGGCTTATAATGAAACCCCTCAAGCATGGCAATGGAGGCCAGCTTCAACAGGTTCTTATACCCTTTATGGTTCATGGCCAGCAGGACAATATGATAGGCCGCGGTTCCGGCACTCTTGGCATTTTTGGTGGTACGCGATCCGGGGGCGATATAAAACTCACAACCGATGATGGGTTTTAAACCTTTGGCCTTGGCCTTGGTATAAAACTCCAGGGCACCGAACATATTACCATGGTCGGTGATGACAACGGTATCCATGCCGTATTCCTTGCATTTCTCAAAGAGATCAGGAAAGCGGATAGCCCCGTCAAGAAGGCTGTACTGGGTGTGGACATGGAGGTGAACGAAATTTGCAGGCGGAATATGTTGTTCTGACATTGGCATGACCAGTAGCGGTTTATAACAGCTGAAGGGGTTTCAAATTTACTCGGCTGACGGCGGTTTCGTTTTCCAGCGGCGATGGAGCCAGCCAAACCAGTTGCCGGGATTCTCACGAATGTAATACTCAAGCCGGCTTGTCATCTGCTGGGTGATCTGTTGAATCGCCTCCTCCTGGTCCTCACAGGAAGGGACCTCAATCTCCTCAAAGACCATTTTCACCCTCCCGTCATCCTGGGGGAAGGAAAAAATCATGATAATGGGAATATCGCGCTTCAACGCATACTGGGCCGGTCCCTTGGGTGTTGAGGAAGGCCGTCCGAAAAAGTTCACAAAGGTGCCGGAACGTCCGGCATCCTGATCAATCAACATGCCGACACATCTGTTCTCCCTGAGATCACGGGTGATATGGCGTACGGCCATACCCTTCTTGGAAATGAGCCGAACCCCCATGCGCATGCGATTCTCTGTAATCATGTTGTTCAAATAGGGATTGCGGATCGGCGCCACCACCAGACTGATCGGGTAGCCCGCGGTTGCCAGGGCAATCCCCAGGGTCTCCCAATCCCCCAGATGACCGCTGGTGACAATGACCCCTTTGTTCTGGGCCAGCGCCTTTTTGAGGATATCAATACCGACAAACTCAACCTTGGCCAGTATATCTTTCGCGGAATGATGGGAGCAGAAGCAATGGTTGATCATGACCCGGCCAAGATTCTGGTACACCCCGTAGACGATGGCGTGGATCTCGGCGGAATCCTTTTCAGGAAAGGCAGCCTGCAGACTTTGGATGGCATGCCTCTTTCTGATGGGCACGCAGTAATAGGCAAAAGCCCCCAATGCCTTACCGAAAAAGGAGAGCAAAGAGGAGGGAAGGACTCGGGTAACGGTAACAATGCAAACCACGAGAGTGAATTCTATTACTTGTCTGATCTTTTTAAACACAATGAACCCATTAGAAATTATAACCCTGTTCAACAAACCACAACATCGCCTGGACCATCACTCAAGCATGAGATAGGAATCAAAGAAAGAGGTCTCGAATGCGGTAAACTGGGCGTAGCGGATACGGCCGCGACGCGCATCGTACAGCGCAAGCACCGGTTTCTGTTCCAGATGATGCGTTTCTCCATAGGCCAGCAACGCAGGATACCCTTTTAACGCGCCAAACAGAATAGAGAGTTTATTTTTATACGGGTAATCCGCCACAACAGCCATGCCGCGCGGGATCGTGGCAATAGTATATTTTTCGGAAAGCGCATGGAGATCCCCCTCCTGATCCTTTTCAATTACACAGCCAATCAGGGCCCGGCATTGATTCGGATCCATAACAGCCGGATCATCGTAATAGAGTCCAAAATCAACCAGAGAACTGATCTTAAACTCTGTACTGAGACGATGGTGGATCTCCTCAATAATGGAACCGGCATCCGCCGGAGGGCCGATATAGTTCCGGTACACGATTAGAAAGGGGCCAATGGGCTTTTCCTGCACCGCAACCGTGGAGAAATAGCCATACCACCCGCAGACACCAGCCAGGAGGAGGAGAACAACAAGACTACAGGCAACAAAAAATGGTGCGATTTTCTTCATAAATGGGAGGACCTGGAAGACGAAAACTCGAGTTTAGGAATAGAGCCAATAGGGAAACTGGTGTTCATCCAGATATCGGAACCCGGTCTCCATACCACCAGCATGATGGGGCTCCATGGTGACAAGGGGGCGGAGATCTTCTTGTTTGAGAAAAGAAAAGATACCGGGGAAATCAACGAGCCCCTCCCCCAACCCCAAATGGTCATCAAGGTCACCGTGATTATCATGCAGATGAATCTGGCCAAGCCAGGGCGCCAATTCCGGGAGCCAGTCCTGCCAGTTATTTCTGGCAAAGGCGAGGACATGGCCCACATCAAAACAGAATCTGGCATACTCGGAATCAAGGGCACCAAGCATGCGCTTGAGCTGGGCCGTCGTCTGTTCGTAGGTGTTCTCGAACATCACCGGCGTGGACCCTGCTCCGGCAAGATCAACGAGCTCACGCCACCCCTCCAGGGAGTTTTCAAACCATTGCTCCTCACGATACCCATGCTTATTTGATTCAAAGCCGAGATGACAGACAATGGACTCCGGCTGAAAGACATCGATAAGGTCAAAGGCCTTCCTGAGTTTATACCGGCTGATGGCCCGGATATGCGGATCAAGGCTGCCGGGATACAACTCATAAAACGGTGCATGCAGGGTGCATTTCAGATTGGCGTTATGGAGCTGATCAGCCACCCGCTGAAAATCATCACGGTTCAGGTCATACAACACCGTCCCTTCAAGACCAATTTCCGGCTGGATGAGCTGTTCGGTGTACAATGAAATATTTTGGCGCAAACGCAGAAAAGGTGCACTGACAAAACAGTTTTTTTTGAGCAGAGGATTGAGCATGGCCAACCTGTTATTCAGCGAGCGGCGACGCTTCATCAATGAGCATAATGGGAATATCATCCTTGATGGCGTACACCAGCTTGCAGGTCTCGCAAATCAAGCCATCTTCAGTGTCGTTCATGCGCACCGCTTCTTTGCATTGCGGGCAGGCCAGAATATCGAGGAGTTTTTTTGAAATCATAATGTCGGTGTCAAAATTAAATTAAGTGTAAATAAACACATAGAGATC
>JBFFNY010000264.1:0-3071 GCA_041562955.1 Desulfurivibrionaceae bacterium
GGAAAAACCCTTGCGGATTCAGGGATGTCCAGTATGCAAGCGAAGAAGTTGAGGAGATGATACGTGCTGGTTTTTTTTCAGGTTCGCTGAAAAATACAGGTCGCGGCCTGAATCACTTCGGCAGACCAGGCAAGGGCGTGCTCCCCTTCCCCGGACCAACTGCACCAGGGGTATTCGGGGTGCGAAAGCAAGGGGGCAGGTTTGACAACACCTTATTGATTTTCTAGATTTTTTTTATAAGCGACGCGCCATCATGAACGTCAGGACACCCGCCAACGTGGCATGTACCCCGGATTGCAGCATCATGAGCCATAACCCGCCGCCGAGCAAGAAATACGGCAGGGGTGTCCGCACCCCGCCCAGATTACAAAGAAGAACAGCGCCATCAACCCGTCATTAATCCAGTGATGAATCGTATGACTCAGCTGCAACTCACCCAGATGCAGGGAAACCTTTGTATGCAGCACGGTTTCATACAGGGCGGCCAACCCGGAGTTTGCCAGAACCATGGCCAGGATGGCACACCCCATGAGCAGAAGACCACCCGAGGCCTCATCATGGATAAACTCTTCAAACGGGGTGCGAATCCGCTTAAATGCCCGTTCGATTCTTGGGGAGTAACAACTCAAAGTTGTTCATATTCTGCCGGCCTCATCACCGTCGTGCTTAACATCATTTCCGCAACACACCTGCGCCAATTAAAAAAACCAGCCGCATCATATCCGGTTCCGATACGACACGACTGGTTTTGAACTCTTACCCACGGCAAGGGTTCAATTCAAATAAGGCATCCACTTGCGCAGGAGGCTCTCAAGGCGGCCGTCTTCTACATATTGTTTTAAAAACCCATTGGCCCGCCGCTGCAGGACCTTGTCCTCCTTCCTCACACCCCAGGCCAGATACTCTTCGGTCAGGAGATGGTAGACCGGGACAACCCCTTTAGATTCATGCAGGGCGGCCGCATAGGCAACCATGGGGGCATCAGCAAGAAAGGCGTCGATATGGCCCCGCACCAGGGCTGTTACAGCGGCATCAGCAGTCTTATACCCTGTCACCCTTGCCTCGGGTAGATTCTTCCGGGCAAAATAATCGCCGGGGGAGGCTTCGACAACACCGACCCGGATATCCTTCTTCCATTTGAGATCATAATAGCCCCGGGGGAATTGCTTGCCATTGGCAATATCCACCAGCAGCATCTGCCCGGCCCGGAAATAGGGATCACAGAAATCAATCCGAGCGGAACGTGGTTGCGTGATAACCATGCCCGACATGACAATATCCACCTTACCCTTTTCCAAGGCAGGAATCTGCTCCTGCAGGTTCAGCTCAACAAACCGCACAGGCATACCCAGTGCGTCACCGAAGGCGCGCGCCAGCTCAGCCTCAAGGCCGACAATCCGGTCGCCCTCCTTATAAATAAGGGGAGGTGCTGTGGGAGTGACGCCAACAAGCAATTCCGAGACATCGAGTTTCTCCGGAGCCGGTTGCCAGAAGCTAAACGGAAAACAACCGGTCAATCCGCAAAGCAGACCGAGAAGGAGACATCCCTGTGCCAGCACATTATTTCTGCCCATAACATCCTCACATTACTAAAAAAAAGTCGGAGCCAGCAACAAAAGCTCAAAAAAACAGATTACAGGAACCTCTTCCTGTAATACAAGAACCGTCATCGCTCTCCGCTGGTATGAAAAACGAATCGGTTCAGCACAGGGCCATGGCGTACATCCCGGCGGACCTCATCAACACAAAATAATGGTTAGCACCCCATCCGATGTTTTTCAAGGAGAACCACCCGGCCCAAACCATTTTTTTCCCTGGACGGGCAGAATCCGGGCATAAAAAAAGCCGAGAATTTCTCCTCAGCTTTTTACATGGAACCAGGTGACCTACCTTGACTTACTTGGCAGCCCTGCCTTCCTCAGTGATTTCATATTTGCAACGCACCGGGCTTGCAATATATCCTTTCTTTTTCAGGGCAGTGAGTTTACAACTGACCGATTTGGATTCCAAACCCGTTGCCTCGGCAATCTCTTTGGAACCGCAGGGAGCGGTCTGGGCAGCCATTGCTCCAAGTATCTTTTTTTGTTCGTCCGTTAATCCTTTATTACATCCACATCCAGCCATGAGCGTCTCCTTTAAATTTTATGTTCAAACCGATTCTTTGATAATTATTACTATTAAGCCCGATTGTCAAGATTCTTTCTCACAACGCGCCATAACAAATCCACACAAAATGATGCCTTTTTTCATGGAACAATTCCACCCTTAACTCCCTCTTACTTGATTATGCCACTGCAAACCCTACAGACATACTTCGGATTTCAGACCTTCCGCAAAGGCCAGCAGGAAATCATTGAAAACATCCTGGCCCACCGCCACAGCCTCGTCCTCATGCCGACCGGGATGGGCAAATCCCTCTGTTATCAGATCCCGGCATTGCTTCAGGACGGGCTGACCCTGGTGATCTCTCCCCTCATCGCCCTCATGCAGGATCAGGTCACGGGCTTACAAAAGAAAAACATCGATGCCACCTTCATCAACTCGTCCCTGTCCAAGAACGAACGGCTGCAACGGTACGCGGAACTTGCCCAGGGCAGATATTGCCTCCTGTATGTCACTCCGGAACGATTCCGCAAATCAGATTTCATTGCACTCCTCAAGACCAGGACGATCCAGCTCCTTGCCGTTGATGAAGCGCATTGCATCAGCCAATGGGGCCATGATTTCAGACCAGACTACACCCGCATCAAAGACATCCGAGCCATGCTCGGCAACCCCACCACCATTGCGCTCACGGCAACGGCGACTCCGGAGGTGCAGCTGGACATCATCCACCAGCTTGGGTTGCGCGAAGACGAAATCACTACCTATCACCATGGCATTGAACGGCCCAACCTCCATGTCGAGGTCCGGGATGTGTTCGGCGATCACCAGAAGCTTGAGCTGATCCGCGAATCGCGAAAAGCCATCCCCGGCAACACCATTGTCTACTTTTCCCTGATCAAGAGTCTGGAGCGATTCAGCGAGCAGTTAGCCGACATTCCCCACCTCATCTACCATGGCAGACTGGA
>JBFFNY010000265.1:0-3062 GCA_041562955.1 Desulfurivibrionaceae bacterium
ACCTTACCCGTATTAAGTTGATTCACCCGATGCATCTTATTTAACATGGAAACCATATCATTCGGATCCAGTCCCATCTGCACCATATACGTATACCCTTTTCGATCCGCCTCCTCTTCATCCTGACGCGTAAAAGCCAGGCTCATGGCCTGACCTGTAGCCATACCACCAGTAATAAGGGCCTGCGTCCCAGCCCCTCCGCCCAGAGCAATACCGGCAAGAACCATGGCCAGGGTAATGGCATTCACCTTGCCGGCATTTTCAATCCGCCCGGCAATATGCCGGCTGGTAACATGGCCGACCTCATGGGCCAAAACAGATTGCAGTTCCCCCTCCGTCTCCATTTTTTCCATAAGACCAGAATGCATAAAGATCAAACCGGAAGGGGCGGCAAAGGCGTTAAACTCGCGGTTATTAATCACATAAAACTTATAATTGAATTTCTGCCCCCCTCCCACCGAGACAATTTCTTTACCGATTTCATTCATGTATTGATTAATATCCGGTTCATCGATCAAGGGGAACTGATGGCGGATCACAGCAAGCATCTTCTGTCCATATTCACGTTCTTCTTTGACACTAAAGCCATAGACCGTGGCAATAGCCATAAACTGCGACATCACAAAGCAGCAGAGCGTCACAAGCAGCGTCCTGTTTTTTATTCTTTTTGACATGAATAATCCTGAAAATTTGATGGGAATCTAGAAACAGTCTAATTTATAATGGAAAGCCGTTAATTATGCAAAGAAACCAGCCATACTCGTTCGAGGATGGACGTAATTTTTTTAATGGAGTATAAGATTTTCTATCCATTGTAAAAATAAGACTGTCTCCTACAAAATAAACCCCCTATCCATGTATGCTTTGCGAACTCCACATTAAAAACCTTGCCATCATTGAAGATCTCTCCCTTGTCTTTAATAATGGTTTTTCAATTCTGACCGGTGAAACCGGAGCTGGGAAATCCATTATACTCCAGTCCCTGGGGCTTCTCGCAGGCGCTAAAGGAAGTATGAACGTGGTCCGTTCCGGAACACCGCAGGCCGTTATCGAAGCCGTTTTTGAACTGCCGAGCAACTCACCTGTTGCTGATATTTTAGCCGCAGGCGGCTTTGATTATGAAGAGGAACTCATTATAAAAAGAATTATCTCAGCGACAGGCAGAAGCCGCTTTTATATTAACAACAGTCTTGCCAACGGCAAATCAGCACAAAAAATTTCAAGTCATTTAATCTCAATAGCAAGTCAGCATGACCACCAACAATTACTCCAGCGCAGCCAGCACCTGCAGTTTATTGACACCATGGGCGGCCATGTTGACGAACGTCTGAGCTATCAAGACAGATACAATACCTGGCGCGCGCTTCAGGAGGAGTTCAACACCCTTTCAGCTCAGAATAGAGACAAGGAACAACGTAAAGAATTTTTACAATATCAAGTTAAGGAAATAAATGACTGCGCCCTGGTCGTTGATGAAGACCTTCACCTTGACGAAGAAAAAAGCCGACTCCGGTCATCCACCAACAACCAACAACTCGCGGCAAAATCGCTGGACCTCCTCTTTGCAGCAAACCAGAATCTTATAAAAGTCAGAGCAAACCTTGAACAAATTGCCATGGCTGATCATGAGGCCGCCTCGTTAAATGAGGGTATTGCTGAGCAGTCGTATTTACTGGAAGACCATTTTTCAGAGCTGCGCCATTATGCTGAAAATATCCCCCATGATCCAGCAAGACTCGAAGAGATTACAGAGCGAATTGGTACCATAGCCGGACTTAAACGCAAGTATGGCACAACTATCGAAGAGATTATCGCCTTTGCCGATCAAGGTCAGCAGGAACTTGTCACCATTGAAAACATGGATGACACCCTGGAAAAATTACAGACAACCATAGCCAGTCTCCACGATGAACTCATGGGCATGGCAAAGACATTATCAGCCAACCGTAAAAAAACATGCACACAGGTTATCCGTGAAATGAATGCGGAGCTCACCAGTCTGTGCTTAAAGAATGGCCACTTTGATATACAAATTCAGCCCACACAACTGAGCCCTATCGGTTGTGACGATATGGAGTTTCTTTTCTCAGCGAATCACGGCGAACAGATCAAACCACTCAAAGATGTCGCTTCAGGCGGTGAACTCTCCAGACTCTTACTCGGGCTCAAATGTATCCTCGCCCAAAAAGACCATGTTGAAACTATTATTTTCGATGAAATTGATTCAGGAATCAGCGGAGAAGCCGCAGAGTCGGTGGCCTTAAAGATCAGACAGCTGGCCCAGCACCATCAGGTTATCTGTATCTCCCATCTGGTACAGATCGCTTCACTCGCCGACGACCATTTCAGAGTAAAAAAAGAGATCAGCGGCGCCAGAACAGCAACAACCATTACCCTCCTGGATCAACCCCAGACGGTGGAGTCCCTTGCCCACATGCTTGACGGAACTTCCGTTTCGGACTCGACCAGAACATATGTCCAAAAACTCATGGCACGGAGAAACCAATGACCAAGGCCCTCTCTCTTTTTTCAGGCGGACTCGACTCCATTGTCTCGTGTAAAGTTATTCAAGCCCAGGGGGTTGAGGTCCAGGGTCTTAAATTTGTCAGCCCTTTTTTTGACTATGATCTCCTTGCGAAAAGGGAGGAATATCAACAATCCATATATGAAAAATACGGCATCAAGGTGGATCTCATCGATGTGAGTGACGAATACCTGCAAATGCTGGCTGAACCGGCGCACGGATACGGCAAGAACTTCAACCCCTGTATTGATTGCAAGATTCTCTTCATCACCAAGGCCAAATCCCTTCTCGACCACTATGGAGCAAGCTTCCTCATTACAGGTGAAGTAATCGGTCAGCGCCCCATGTCCCAGCGCAAAGATACATTGCGTGTAATCGAACGAGAGAGCGGCACGGAACATATTCTATTACGCCCCCTATGCAGTCAATCTCAGAACCCGACGGATATTGAAAAACTCGGAATTATCCAGCGGGAGAAACTGCCTCAGTTATCCGGGCGCACCCGAACACCGCAAATTGAACTGGCTAAAAAATTTGG
>JBFFNY010000266.1:0-3031 GCA_041562955.1 Desulfurivibrionaceae bacterium
CTATGCGCGCAACGTATCCATCTCCATGAAGATGAACAGCCAGAATGAATCGGTTCAGGACGAACTGGCCGGCCGCAGAAACACGTGGCAGGAGATCCAGAAAGGATTCCAGGCCCTGCTCCAGGCCGGCTACCCCGACGCAGCACATACCCTCGGGATCGAAACCATAATCTGCGCCCAGAACTATGAAGAAATCCCCACCCTGTGGCGCTGGGCCCGGGACAACAACATCATCCCCTATATCGAGACCATGACCGACCAGGGACGTGCCAGCCAGCATGACTCCCTGCATGTTGAGCCGGCCAGGGTGCAGGCGATGTTTGAACAACTCGCCGCCATTGACAAGGCAGAATACGGCAACAGCTGGCTGCCCCGTCCGCCCCTTGCCGGCAGTCATTGCGCCCGGCACGAATACTCCTGCACCGTGACGTCGGTGGGCGAGGTGTACCCCTGCCCCGGGGTCTCCATTGCCACGGGCAATATCCGGGACCAATCCCTCAAGGCCATCCTCCGCAACTCGCCTATTATCCAGGAGTTGCGCAATATCCGCACCACTATCACCGGCAAATGCAAGACTTGCGAACACCTGGAATTTTGTTACGGATGCCGGGGCAATGCCTACCAGACCACCGGCGACCACCTGGCCTCTGACCCGGCCTGCTGGCTCAAGGCATGACGCGGACCATAGGGGAACTGTCCCCTGAAGACGCACACATCATCGGCGACCTTCCCGGTCGCTGGCCACGCATGGACACCATGAGCCAGCAGGCCGTCCTCGAAGTTGGCCGCGCCCTGCAGGTCGCCGGCATCGGCCCGTTCAAGCCGGAGTGCTGCGGGATCATCGGCGGCTCAAAATTCGGTTCCCTGGCCACCGACCTGGCCTACGCCGAAAGTTTACAGGACGGCGTCGCCTTTGCAAGCCCGGCTCTTTTCGGCTATACTCTCGCCAATATCAGTTTAGCAGAGGCCGCCAGCCATTATCAGATCACCGGCCCGGTGTTCTGTGTCCTTGACCCTGAGCCGCTGCAGGCCGCACAGAAAGAGGCCGAAAGATGGCTTACCTTTATGCCACCGGGTTCTTTCATCCTGTACGGCGAGCTTGATGTGGTTCCCGGCGACCATGGGGAACAGATCACCGCCTCATTCCATATTCAGACTCAAACCCCATAATAAGAAAATGCCCAACCTCATTCTCATCTATCCGCGCTGGCATAAAATTCCGGAACAGACCGAATTCCACCTGCCGCCCCACGGCCCGGTGTGTGTGGCCGCAGCCATTCCCGCCGAGTATGACGTCACCTTTATTGATGAGAACGTCGAGCCGATCAACTTTGATCAGACCGCCGACCTGGTCCTCATCTCCATGATGCTCACCTGCCAGCTGCCCCGCGGTATTGAGATTGCCGCAAAATTCAGAGCACAAGGGATCAAAACCATTGCCGGCGGGATCTGCACCATGCTCCATGCCGAGGAGATTGCTCGCCATGTGGACTCGGTTTTCCTCGGCGAAGTGGAGGACGGCAGACTGACCCGGGTTTTGCAGGATCATGCGTCGGGCCAACTTGCCCCCCTGTATGATTTCTTCCAGAATCCGCCGCCCATTGCATCGGTCGGCACCGCCAGACGTTCCATCCTGAACCGTGAGAAATATGTGTATCGCGGCGTGCCCATGGTGGATCTGGCCCACGCCTCCCGCGGCTGCAAATTCAACTGCTTTCCGTGCTGCACCGGGTATCTCGGCGGCAAGGTCTTTCGCCCCCGGCCCATTGCCAAGGTGGTCGCGGAACTGGCTTCCATTGACAATAACCGGATCTTCATGGTGGACAACTCCCTGGCCCAGGACAAGGAATGGCTCCTCGAGCTCTTTGAGGCCATGATTCCCCTGAAAAAGAAATGGATCAGCCATCCCATCCTGGATGATGACGAGGTCCTGGCCAAGGCCGCTGAGGCGGGGTGCTGGTACGTGTACCAGGCGGTGTTCGACACCTCGGACCATATCCGCAACCGCGTCCGCCGCCTCAAGGAGTTCGGCATCGGCGTCGAGGCCGCGGTGCTCCTGGGGACCGACAATCAATCGGTGGACTACATCAGAAAACTGGTGGACTTCCTCCTTGAAATTGATGTGGACATGGCCGAGTTTTCCATCCTCACCCCCTTTCCCCATACCCCGGCAACCGAGCGGTACGAAAAAGAGGGGCGTATACTCCATAAAGACTGGTCAAAATACACCACGGCCGAGGTGGTCTATCAGCCCAAGCAGATGAGCCCGGACGAGCTGCAGACCATGTACCATTACGCCTGGGAGATGTTCTACAGGGAGCTCCCCCAGTCCCAGCGCATGTCGCGTCTCTTCTTCAAGGTTCTTGAAAAAGAGATGGCGGACGGCACCTACCAGCCGTCCCTTGACAAGGCGAGCCGGCGCACGTGGCAGGAGTGAACGCGCCGGGAGTGATAACGCCGGGAGTGAACGACGAGGAGCGTCAGCGCCGGGAGTGTCAGCGCCGGGAGTGTCAGCGCCGCACCCTGCTGGTCATCCCGGTCTATAACCACAGCGCAACCCTCGGAGCCGTGGTGCGTCAGGCCAGGGCAACAGGCTGGGATGTACTGGTGGTGGATGACGGTTCGGACGACAGCACTTCTGATCTGGACGCGGCCAAACTGGGCTGCGATCTGATCCGCCACCCGGAAAATCTCGGCAAGGGCGCGGCCATTCTCACCGGAGCCGCCCATGCCCGGGAAAAGGGCTACCCGCACATCCTCACCCTGGACGCGGACGGTCAGCACGACCCCAAGGAGGCGCTTAAACTTCTGGCTGAAATCAAGGAAGGACAGCCACGACTCATTATCGGTGCACGGGACATGACCAGTGTCAATGTCCCCGGAGCCAGCGTCTTCGGTCGGGATTTTTCAAACTTCTGGGTACGGCTGGAGACCAGCCTCACCCTCCCCGACACCCAGAGCGGCATGCGGGTCTACCCGGTGCAACAGCTCCTCGAGCTCTCCCTGTCCACCCTCCGGTATGACTTTGAGA
>JBFFNY010000267.1:0-3009 GCA_041562955.1 Desulfurivibrionaceae bacterium
CCGAAGGTAACCTCAAGCCTTTTCTCAGGATGGCGCTCCTGAAACTTTGCATTCAAGGCATACCTGCCATTTGACAGGAGATTGACAAAGACCTGTTGGAGTTGCTGGGGATTCACCCAGACCGTGGGCAGCTCAGATGGACCTGAAACAGAAAAAACAATGCCGTCTTTTTTGTATTGATGATGCAGGAGGGCAATGGAGTCATTCATGACCTCGCGGACATCCACCTCATGGCAGCTCTGTTCACCGCCATTGCCCTGGCGGGCAAAGGCCAGCAGATTGGAAACGATGGTGGCCACCCGTTCCCCTTCAGCAATGATACGCTGCATGATTTCGGCGCTTGCCGCATCAGTGGAATCATCGAGAAGAATCTGCGAGAAATTGATAATGCCGTTGATGGGGTTGTTGATTTCATGGGCCACCCCGGCCGCAAGTTCACCGATGGAGGCGAGCTGCCCGGTGAGCATGGTTTCAGCCTGATACGCCTTCTGCTCCGTAATATCGGACAGAACAATGAGGCATTTTTTATCGCCGTCAATATCCTTGAACGGGGCATAACTCTTCAGATACATCCGGCCATCCCGCAGGGATTCCTCATTCTGCTGAATCATCCCTGTTTCAATGGCCTTATGCATCTTACAGACCTCACAGGGCTGACTCCGGTTCTTATACACCTCGTAGCAGGTGTGACCGATCTTATCACCGAACAGAAGGCGCAAAACCTCATTCTGGTACTCGATGACATACCGGTCATTGACGATATGAACGCCCTGGCCCATGGCCTCCAGCATAATCTGGAATTTATCCCGCTCGGAGCGCAGAATTTTTTCAATACGCTGGCGGCCGACAATCTCCTTCTTCAGGATATCATTGGAGCGGAGCAACTCACGGGTCCGATTTTTGACCTGCCGCTCCAGCTCCTCGTGACCATCTTCCAGGATACGGGCATAGGCCTTGCGTTCGGTAATATCGCGCAGCGACTCGACAATTCCGAGAAAGCAGCCGTCCTCATCCCACAGCGGCGAGGCATGGACCTCAATGGAACGCAGCTCACCGGATGCAAGCACGAGATCATGCTCCACCACCACGGATTTATTCGTTTCCACCACCTCAATGAGCGGACATGGACGGCCGAGCGTGGCGCATTGGCATGGAGAGTTATAAATCAGGTTATGGCAATACGGCTCCCCCCCGTCTTCCCATATAAATTCCGCAGAGAAGCTGCGTGCCGCCTTATTGGCAAATTTGACCTTGAAATCCGTGCCAACCACGACAATGGGATCTGGAACCTCATTCACCAGAGAGTGCAAAAACTGATAGCGCCCCCGCAGGTCCCGCACATCGTCAAGCCTCTGTTTCGCCTCTTGGACATTACAGGGCCCGGTTGTTTTTTTCATTGCTTCTCTTTTTATCATGTCAACGTCTCCTCTCAACAAGTTAAGCAGGTTCCATGCCACACTTTTGATTCACGAGGAAGGTGTGGCAAACGGAACAGGGACAGGGTCACCCAAAGGAGTACCATTTTACCGTAAAAAAAGAAGCTTCATTCAAAACAGGAAGTTACAACAGAAAACAGCAGCAAGAAGGAGAGAGCGGTGGAGCTTTACGAGAAAAGCTCCACCAGCCGGGCTGGCACGGGAGACACGGCTCGAGAACAGAGCCGGAATTTTAATCCAGATAGGAACAGCAATAATCGGTCACAGTGCGAATCTTGAGCTTAAAGGATGAGTTGGCCGGAACCTCAAAAGACTGACCGGAGCTGATGGTCTGCCACTGCTCCTCACCCTTGAGCAGGATATCAAGATCACCAGCCATAATTTCCATGACTTCCTTGGCATCCGTATTAAACTCATACTCGCCGGGCAGCATTATCCCCAGGGTCTTGATGGAGTTATCACCAAACTTGATGGTACGGCTGGTCACCTTGCCGTCAGAATACACATTGGCCTTCTTCACAATCGTAACATTATTAAATTCAGACATCACAGGCTCCTTAAAAAGGGGGGGCGTTCCCCCTCAGCTATGTAGAGGTAAACATGTCCTCCATACGAGAGGGAGAACATAACGAGATTCGGATTATAAAGAAGCGAATTATTCCTGCAAGCAGAATTCAGCCCTTTTACAAATTAGCCCCCTGATCCAGACCCGCGAACAAACATCCTGTGACCCGACGCAACAAGGTCATGCAAAGCAGGAGAAAATCAGGTACATTCCTGAACCTCAACCATGAACCCTTGAATAATTTGCGTTGGAGAAATACACATGGGAAACCCATTTCAGGATCAACTTCTCAAAGCTGGACTGGTTAATAAAAAGCAGGTCAACAAGGCAAAGCACGACAACCGGGTCGACAGGAAAGAGAAGAAGAACAAACCCGTGGCAACAGGGCCGAGCAAAATCCAGCTGGAACAGGCCGCCGAGAAGAAACGCATTACTGAACTGAACCGGCTCCACCGTGCTGAAAAACTGGAGAAGGAGAAGCTGGCCCAGGTCAGGCAGCTCATTGAGCAAAATCGGCTCAAGCAGGATCAGCGGGGTGAACCTTATAATTTTGTCGACGCCAACAAGATCAAGCGGATCTATGTCAGCGATGAGATCGGTGACCAGATCAGCTGCGGTCAGGCCGCAATCGTCAAATATGGCCAGGGGTATGAGATTGTGCCGCTCAGCATAGCGCAGCAGATCGGTCAGCGGGACAAGAGCGTCATCCTCGTTCTCCATACCGGAAAACCCGAGTATTAAACCAGCCTCCTCCAAAAAAATAAACCTGCGACAGATCCTGTGAACCTGATCATCCATAATATAAAAGTCCCCGTTGAAGAGGACAACCAGCAGGCCTATCTCAAGGGTGCGGCCCGGATCATGGGGGTGGACCCGTCCGAGATTGCGCTCAAGACCATCCTGAGCAAGGACCTGGACATGCGCAATCTCGACCAGTTTCAGTATAAACTCTCGCTCGTGATCGTCATCGGCGACCAGTTCCGGAACAGGCCCAATTTCGCCCCGTAC
>JBFFNY010000268.1:0-3003 GCA_041562955.1 Desulfurivibrionaceae bacterium
ATTGCCATTGTGGTAAGAGGTGTAGATAAGCTTATCCGCGTTTGGCGATAGGCGGGGGGTAATGGTCAGATTTTTATGCTTGGTGACTTGCCGGATATCATCCCCTAAAATATCAGCTATATACACCTCTTTATAACCGGATGTGTCCGAGACAAATGTCATTTTTGAGGAGCTTATTCCGGCTGTTCCCGTAATCTTACCGATGGCCTCATCACAAAACTTTAGAATCATCTGCCGCTGTTTGTCCCAGACATCGCGATACCGCTTGCCCACAATCATTTTCTTGGTGCGACCATCAATAAGACGCAGCTCTAAAATAAGTTTCGCTGCGTCAGTCTTATAGGTTCCCGTAATGATGTATTCTGCTGAAATTGAATTCAGATTCATCGGATCCATGGAGGGCATGGTTTTATTATTTATCACATTGATAAAACCATGAAAATCCAAGGCACGGCCCATGAGGTTTGCCATATTCTCGCCTGAGTCATGGCGGGCCTGAGGTTTATTTTTTTCAGTGAAATAGGGTACGGCAATATTGATTTTTTTTATCTTGGCATCGGTAATATCAATATCAATAATCTGCTCAGCACGACATGGTTGTACAAGGCCGGCAAAGATGAATACCGTGGCTAAAATGAAACTGTATACTCTTTTGTTCTTCATATTACTGTAAGCCCTTTGGGTAAAAATGCAGTCGTAATGCATAGTCTTTATTGGTGATTTCTTCTGGAACAGGGGGAAGAGGGGAGGCCTTGTCGATGGTTTCCGCCACAAATTTATCGAATTGTCTGGATGTCGACGGTTCTTCGAATCGCGATGAGGTGACAATACCATCCTTGCGTATTTTAACAATGACAGTGGCCTTGAGCGTACTGTCCCATTTCTGCCCTTCAGGTAGGCGCCAATGCTGGCCAATATGATTGTTCACGGTGGCGATGTATTGAAGCAAGACCGTATTGGCCACCTGTCCTGCCTGCGGGGTACTGGACGTTGCATTCAGGTCAGCAGTGGAGCGAGAAGCGACCGGTTGGCTGCCCCCCGGCGTCGGTCTCGCCAGAATGGAATTCCGTAAAGCCTGCAACATCTCTTCATTCGCCTGTTCTGCGGCCTCCTTGGCCTGATCCAGCTCCTGCTGGGCCTGCTGCGCCACCTCCTGGCTCTGCAGGCGCTGCAACGCGGCCATAACCATGGTCTGGTCAATAGGGGGCCGATCTTTGCGTAAATCCTTTTTAATCGCACGGGGACGAATAATCTTAATCTCTGTCGGCGCCTGGGGAATATTTCTGGTGGAAAGAACAGGCTGGGTTGAAACGGCAGTTTCCACGACAGGTGTCGGTTTGACAACGGGAGGGGGGGAGTGCTGGACCTGCGTCTCCGGTTCCTGCACAGGTTCACTCAGGTCTACCAGTTCAACCGAATAGATCTCAGGTGTTCGGGTGCGATGGAAGAGTGATGTCGGAAAAAAGATGATCCCGGTGATGAATAAATGAACGGTAATGGAAAAAAGCAGGGGATTGCGGATTTCCGGATTTCGCCAAAAGATAGAAAAACTGCCCTGCTCCATGAACAAACCTTGCATCTCAGCGCTTTTGCTCTACTGGAATGGTCACCATGCCGAGATTGTCAAAACCGGCATCCTTTATATCCGCCATAATGGCGACCACTTCACCGTAAGCGGTGTCCTTATCGGCCTTGAGAAGAATGGTCTTGCCCGGGTCAATCTTAACCAGTTTGGCCAGTTCCTGGCGCAGGATTGATCGATCACCTTTAATCTTATCTATGCCGATCACCCCGTTATTCTTGACGGTGATCACAATGGGTTTATCGTCCTGCTGAAGGGCTTTGCCTGTCGTTTCCGGCAATTTCACCTCCAGTCCCTGGGTCATCATGGGAGCTGTCACCATGAAGATAATAAGCAGTACCAGCATGACATCAACCAGTGGCGTGACATTGATATCCGCCATTGGCCGTCTCTTATGTCCTCTTGCTTGAATAGGCCCCATTATTGTACCCGGGTTAAACGGTCGCGCTCCACCAGGTTGAGAAAATCCGTAGAAAAATTGTCCATTTCATTTTCAACCGTGGCAAGTTTATTGGAAAAATAATTAAAGAATATTACGGCTGGAATGGCAACACCGAGACCGGCCGCTGTGGCAACAAGGGCCTCGGAGATACCGGGTGCGACAACCGCAAGGGATGCTGAACCGTGAGTGCCGATTTCATTAAACGAAACCATGATGCCCCATACGGTTCCGAAGAGACCGATAAAGGGGGTGGCTGAACCGGTCGTCGCCAGAAAAGAAAGATGCTTTTCAATCGTTGCGGACTGCGTGGCCGAAGCCTTGGCAAGGATTCGTTTCAGGTTATCCAGCCCGACAAGTCGTTCCTGCAGGGTTTTATCTTTATTTGCTTCAGCCTGTTGAGCCTTGTCGAGTTTCTGAAGTTCCCCATACCCTGATTGAAAAATAAAGGCTTCAGGACATGAACTTTCCTGTGCCTCTTTATAGGCATCAGAGAGGTTTTTAGAATTCCAGAAGAAGTCAAGATAGCGAGCCGATTCCATTTTCAGGTCGCGAAATAGAATAAATTTCTGATAGACGATGAACCACGAAAGACCTGAGAACGACAACAGCAAAAGCATCACAAGCTTAACAACAATACCTGCATGCCAGAAGAGACTTAAAATATTGAGATCTTGCACCGGAATACCAAGGAAGATGAGGTTTGAAAGAGGGTTCGGCCATGAAAAAAGAGAATGTAAATGTAGTATCTATAGCCTTTTTTCCTGCGGGTTGAAAGGCTTTTCCTTATCCCATAACCCCTTTTTAGGATAGGGAAATAAATAACGCCAAGAGTTAAGTAATAAAGAGTTGATGTCGAGCAAAAAGTTCCATTTTTTTAATCTAAATGGTAAGTAGCATTATTGTTTATTTTATACTCATTCATTGAATTTTTAAGCATCAGCTTCAGAGTCTTATGGTAATTTTATGCGCATAATTAATG
>JBFFNY010000269.1:0-3003 GCA_041562955.1 Desulfurivibrionaceae bacterium
CCCTCACCGACGGCTTCCTGCAGGCCGGGGTGGATGTCGTCAACATTGGCGAATGCGGCACCGAAGAAATCTACCATGCCGCATTTTCCATGGACGACGTGGATGGGGGAATCATTGTCACCGCCAGCCATAATCCGGCGGAGTACAACGGCATGAAGATGGTGCGCAAGGGAGCGGTGCCCGTCAGCGGCGACACCGGGCTCTTTGACATTGAAGAGCTGGCCCGCAGCAACAAGAGCGTCACGGCAGAACAGCCGGGCACCGCGTCCAGATTCAACAACCGGCCCGCCTATATTGAACACCTGCTCAGCTATGTGCATCTGGAGAAACTTAAACCGCTCAAACTCGTGGTGAACCCCGGCAACGGCAATGCCGGCCCCATCATCGATCTCCTGGAACAACATCTGCCGTTTGAATTTATCCGGTTGCAGGAGACCCCGGACGGCACCTTCCCGAACGGCGTGCCCAATCCTCTGCTGCCGGAGAACCGCGCCATCACCGGTGATGCGGTCAAGTCACACGGGGCTGACATGGGTATTGCCTGGGACGGCGATTTTGACCGGTGCTTCCTCTTTGACGAAAAGGGTGCGTTCATTGAAGGGTATTATATCGTCGGGCTTCTGGCGACGGCCATGCTGGCAACAGAACCCGGTGCCAAGATCATCCACGACCCGCGCCTCACCTGGAATACCCAGGAGCTGGTGAACACCCTTGGCGGCATCCCGGTGCTTACGAAAACTGGACATGCCTTTATTAAGGAGCGGATGCGCAAGGAAGATGCGATCTACGGCGGCGAGATGAGTGCCCATCATTATTTCCGGGATTTTGCCTACTGCGATTCAGGCATGATCCCATGGCTCCTGGTCAGCGAGATGCTTTCCGTGAACCCGACACCCCTGTCGCAACTCGTGGCAGACCGCATGGCGGCCTATCCTGTAAGCGGCGAGATCAACAGCAAGGTCAATGATCCGGATGCGGTTATTGCCAAGGTGAAGGAGACCTACGAATCATCCGCCCTTGAGATTGATTACACCGATGGCCTCTCCATGACCTTTGCCCGGTTCAGGTTCAATATCAGAAAATCAAACACCGAACCGGTGCTGCGGCTCAACGTGGAGTCGCGGGGTGATGAGCTGCTCATGGCCCAGAAGACCGAGGAGTTGCTGAAGATTATTTCAGCGGGATAAAAAAAAAGCCCGACGCTTGGGAGAGGCGTCGGGCTTTTCAGTTTCCCCTGTGGGAGAACAGGGGAAGAGGGAGAAAAAATGAAGAAAGGAGTGAATGCATTTCATGCAGTCATAATTATAAGAGTCGCCTCAATATAAAAGGTTCCTTTTTTATTTTAAAAAATATTTTATTTTTCCCAGCCTCTCTGTCTTAGGCCCTCAATAAAACGAGTCCCGTGATGCCATTGGGCACCAGGGACTCGTTCACCACTCACAGGTCGCAGCACCCAACCCTCGTCACACCAACATCCTACAACCCGTCAATAATCTTGTTGAACGTGACACTTGGCCGCATGGCCGCGACAATCTTGGCCCGCTCCGGCATATAATAACCGCCAAGATCAACAGGTTTGCCCTGACAGGTCAGCAGCTCTTCGACAATCGCCGCTTCCTTTTCCTGCAGCTCTCTGGCCACCGGTATAAACTTGACCTGCAGTTCCAGATCCTTGGTCTGGGAAGCAAGGGCCGCAGCCCAGCAGAGCGCCAGATAAAAATGACTGCCGCGGGTATCCAGCTCATTCACCTTACGGGACGGCGACTTCTCCCTTTCAAGGAAATCACCGATGGCCTGATCCAAGGTCTCGGCAAAGAGCGCCGCCTTCTCGTTCTTATAGGTCGCGTAAATATGTTCAAAGGAGGGGACCATGGCGCAGAACTCGCCAAGGGAGTCCCAGCGCAGATGACCCTGCTCAACAAACTGCTGCACATGCTTCGGGGCCGAACCGCCGGCACCCGTCTCAAACAACCCACCGCCATTCATGAGGGGGACGATGGAGAGCATCTTGGCGCTGGTTCCAAGCTCCAGGATGGGGAAGAGATCGGTCAGATAATCGCGCAGGACATTGCCGGTAACGGAGATCGTATCCTCACCCCTTCTGATGCGGACAAGGGACTCCTGCATACCGGCCACCGGCGTCACCACACGGATATCAAGACCTGCGGTATCATGATTGGGCAGATACTCGTACACCTTTGAAATAATCTCGGCATCATGGCCGCGCTGCGGATCGAGCCAGAACAATGCCGGTGCGCCGGTGGCACGGGCACGGTTCACGGCAAGCTTAACCCAGTCCTGAATCGGGGCGTCCTTGGTCTGGCACATCCGGAAGATATCACCTTCTTCAACATCCTGCTCCAGCAGCGTGGTTCCAGCTGAATCAACAACCCGGATAACACCGTCTGCCGGCGCCTCAAAGGTCTTGTCATGGGACCCATACTCCTCAGCCTTCTGGGCCATGAGACCGACATTGGACACACTGCCCATGGTGGCAGGATCAAAGGCCCCGTTCTTTTGACAGTCCAGCACCACCTCCTGATAGATCGTGGCATAGCACCGGTCAGGAATCATGGCGTTGGTGTCGTGCAGCTTATCATCCGGTCCCCACATCTTGCCGCCGTCACGAATCACGACCGGCACAGAGGCATCAACAATAATATTGTTCGGCACATGGAGATTGGTGATACCCTTGGCTGAATCCACCATGGCAAGTTCACAATTAACACTGTACACCCCCATGATATCCGCTTTAATTTCTTCCTTTTGCGCGTCCGGCAGCGCTTCAATCCGTTCATACACATCTGCCAGGCCGTTATTGACATTGACACCAAGTTTCGCAAAAACCTCACCATGCTTGGTAAAGACATCCTTATAAAACACCGAGACACAATGGCCGAACATAATGGGATCCGACACCTTCATCATGGTGGCCTTCAAATGGAGCGACAGGAGCACACCATCCTGTTTCGCCGCCGCAATCTGCTCGCCATAGAAATCACG
>JBFFNY010000270.1:0-2994 GCA_041562955.1 Desulfurivibrionaceae bacterium
TCGTGTATTGAGCTGATCCACCAATTGAATATGGTGTAACTGGTAGCTCTGCTGATCAACCCAGAGATATAAATAGCTGACCTGACCACTCTCAACTTTCGGTGTCAGTTTTAAACAATATTGACCTTCCTGCTGCAGTGCAGCTTCAGCTTCTGCAACGGTAAAATCAACAAGAATATCGGCCCCACCGGTAAAGAAACGATAGGTGAGATCCTCTTTCAGATAATCGCTGGCCGGCGAAATAAACATTTGATTATCATCGCGCACATAAAATGAAATATCCACACCATCACTGACCAGAACTTTATATTGGGGCTGAACATAATCCCAGCGTATCTGTGCTGGTTTCTGAATAATAACGGTGCCCTTGGCATACGCTCCACGATGCTCCATGCCCTGCACGGCTGAGGTCTGCTCAAACTGAGCCTGCATGGACTGCATCGAATCATAGGTGTGCTGCACAGCCCGACCCACCTGCTCCACATCAAAAGCATGGGCCATCGTCACCGGAAAGGTAGTCAGCAGAAGTATAAGAATTAATCGCCTCATCATACGCGTCACGCTCCAGTTATCTTTGCCAACTTAAAATCAATGTCTCGATTAAAAATATCACGGGCAACACTCTGCACCGCATCCGTCACATCTGAGACAAAATACTGTTTTTCACCACCTGGAGTCAGGGTTTGAGCAAACTCAGGATGTGCATCCAGATACTCCGCCAGCACACTGGCAACCGCGATGGAAGAATCTATAATCTGCACGCCTTTACCTATTCGTGAGCCAATCAATGATTTCAACAGAGGATAATGGGTGCACCCTAGAACCAAGGTGTCAACAGACTGCATCTTAATGGGATGCAGATATTTTTTCAGAATCGTCTTCGTTTCTTTTTTTGCCATCCACCCCTCTTCAACCAGGGGAACCAATAAGGGGCAGGCTGCTGAAATCACAGTGCAGCCGGCCCGTCTGTGTTGAATCTTTTCGTCATAGATACGGGAGGCAATCGTCGCCCGCGTGCCAATCACGCCGATTCGCCCTGTCGTTGATGTCTGAACGGCAAGGTCAACAGCAGGGGTAATGACCTCGAGGACCGGAACATTATACTCATCCTGGAGAAGATGTCCCGCGACACTGGCAGCAGAATTACACCCGACTACGATGAGTTTTGCACCCTGCTCCAGCAGAAACTCCGTATTCTGCCGGGCATAGCGCAAAATGGTTTCACTACTCTTTGAACCATAAGGAGTTCGCGCAACATCGCCAAAATAAACAAGTGATAATGATGGCATGAGTTGTTCAAGTGCACGGACAACGGTCAGACCACCAACGCCAGAATCAAAAACACCAATCATTATTTATCTCATCCTTGTCATTAATATGTATTCAACAGCGACATTGCCGAAAGAAAACAAAAAGTAAAACGATGCAACAGCGTCATTCGTATTAAAAAGTTTTATTACCAGAATTAGTGCAGGAAGGCCAGCAGTGTAACAGCGCCACAAAAAAAGGGAAGCCTCAAAACAGGCTTCCCTCTTACTACGTTGGATTAACTCGTGGAATTACTTCTTCGCAGCCGGACGCCCAACCTTCTGCTTTGCAACTTTCTTCACAACAGGCTTATTGGCATTTTTCGCCTTTTTATCCTCAATAGCCTTGCGAAGATTATCTGGCAATCCGCGCTCCTTGCCAGCCTTCTTACGCCGCTCAGATAATGATTTTGCACAAAGGGGCTGACGCAAGGGCAGCCCATGTTTTTTACGGTAGGAGCGGCCATCCAGTCCATGTTCACGTAAATGCTTGGGAGAGAGCATTTTAAAGGACTCTCCACATTCAAGACAGATAATCTTATTTTTCAAAATAGAACGTTCAGGCTTAACATCAACCACAACGTGTTCCTCAATCTGCTGATCTACAACCTCTGCACTTGCTTCTACAGATTGAAGGCTCTGTAATGACGAAAATGTTGAAGTGAGGGATGCCGTGATCTCTTCACTGGACATTGATGTTGACTGACATTGGGATTGAACAATATCCGCTGCCATTTCAAGTAATGATTTAGCCATGCTGTCTCCTTTTCCAAATAGTATTCACAATCTCTTTTTCACTTCATCTGGTTGATACTGTCTGAAAGACTAGCATTAATTCATAACAGATACAATTTTAATTATATATTAATATCAACGTTGATTGATATTTCAAGAAGAAACAATAACAACTAAATCAATTCTTATCTGCTTTATGACGCCTATCAATCATGTAATTGGAGCCATCAAGTTTTTTAACATAATGTTTGATTTGCATAGCTTGGTTAGAAACTTCAGCCGAGTGGCTGAAAGCATGACCGCCAGTCAAGACAACTGCAATAGAAAGGCTTAACAACTCAAAACGAGTCTCTCGGCCCTGCCTATCCTTTTCAATATAACAACCCGCCTTAAGATCTTCAGCTGAAAGAAACATATTACGGACAACTTCAAAATTAGCCAGCATCTTTTCACAGGTCTCAGCCACCTTTTCTTCAGGAATAATGAAAAGGAAATCATCACCGCCCACATGTCCAACAAAGGAATTATTTCTGGATTTTTCCTCAACAACATTAACCATGATGCGAGCCACCATCAAAATAACATCATCACCCTGGGCAAATCCATAACGATCATTATATGGTTTGAAATTATCAATATCGACATAACAAACACCATACCCTTCGTCCCGCTCAATAACATCTTGAATGGTCCGTAGAATAGAGGTGTTGCCGGGAAGACGGCTCAGTGGGTTATTGTCAAAAACTCGAGCCATGCGTGCCTTGGCCAAACCGATGCGTGCAATAAAAACAGCGGGGGGGACAGGCCGGACGAGAAAATCATCAACAGGAAAAGTGGACCAATCAAGGCCGGAGACCTTATCCGTGTCCACCACGAGCAGCACCGGGATATTCGTTTTCTGCAAACACCCCTTGACCGCATTCAGCACATTGACATCTCCGCCGTCTTCAAA
>JBFFNY010000271.1:0-2992 GCA_041562955.1 Desulfurivibrionaceae bacterium
ACTGCTGACCTACTGATTACGAATCAGTTGCTCTACCAACTGAGCTATATTGGCTCTTGTTGACCTGTATATACTTGATACGAATGAGGGAAACAAGAAATTTTCTGCTTCGATCCTCTTTCTGTCCATATGAGCTGAAATCAGGCCATTCACCGGATTTTCATGCTGTGGATAAAGTTCAGGTTTGTGTTGCGACTCTACAATAAAAAATACGTGGCAATTATAAACTTAAGCGGGCGGCATCTCCTCAGGAAACAGCATATGTGTCTGCTGAGTTTTATCCCCACTCTGACGAATCCTGCCTTCTCCTTGTGTTGGGGGTGGATCGTTTTCCTGTTTCGCTCCATTTGCATATATTATTTATCAACGGCCTGCAGAATTATAACTGCAATATGACTTGAGACACGTTGGTTTTCCCTGGAATTCAGGTGGTTGGGGCAATTTCATATTGTGAATCGGGGTTAATAATGAGTATTATTTTGAGCAGTCTTTCTGGTAATTTCTTTGATTAATTAGTACCATCAAGGGATAGTTTGTCGCAGCGAATGGTGAGGGCCGCTTTGCTAGGCGCTTAACTCGAGTTAGGGGGGAAATGTGAAAATTTTGATTGTTGATGATACCAAATTGTCGCGCATGATGATTTTAAAGAGGATGCCGCAGGAAATCAAAGCAACAGCTTCGATATATCAAGGTGTAAACGGTGAGGAAGCGGTGAGCCTCTACAAGGAGCATTCCCCTGATATTGTTTTTCTTGATCTCACCATGCCGGTCATGGATGGATTCGAGGCGTTGTTCCATATCATGGCCTATGATCCCCAGGCCACCGTTTATGTGGTTACCGCTGATGTGCAGTCCAAATCAAAGGAAAAGGTCTTGGGCTGCGGTGCAACCAGCTTGGAGGCAAAGCCTATCAGTGAAGCAAGACTGGCGGAAATATTTGCAACCCTGTCAGGAGACCTCCCGAATGATTGAAGATGAACTCAAAGGGGTGCTCAGCGAGTTGATTAATATTGCCTTTGGTTCTGCTACTGCAACCATTGCCGATCTTTTTGACAACTTTGCCACCCTGCATGTGCCGGATATCACCTTGACTGCCGTGACCGAAATCAATGAATTTGTTATGGGGAGCTTTGACGATCAGAATATATATGTCACCACCCAGCAGTTCAAGGGGCAATTTCAGGGGGAAATTGTTCTTGCCATTGACACGAAAAGTGCCCAGAATATGCAGTCCATTCTTGGCGAAGAGGATGATGTGGATGAGATTACTATCCAGCAAAGTCTTCTGGAGATTTCCAATATCCTGGGGTCCTCCTGTATCGGTAAATTGGCCGAGCTGTTGGACACGAATGTGACCTTCGCCCCTCCAGCCATCGATTATGGTAAGCTTCTAATTAAGGACGTTACCAATTCCCCGTACAGCCATGTCATCGTTATTAGTACGGTACTGGAGTTTAAGGAAATAGAGATTCTGGGCAAGCTTTTCATTCTGTTCAGCGATGAGATGTTTATCTGGCTGGAGCAGGCCCTTGCTGAGTTTATGGAAAACATATAGATGACCAATGAGACCGCTATCCTCGACATCATTGAGAACGGTATTTTCATAGCCGACCGAGATCTCACGATTCGTTTCTGGAACACCTGGCTGTGCGTCCATACCGGTATAGCAAAAGATAAGGCCCAGGGGAGTCGACTTGACGAGTTATTCCCCGACACGTCCTTCACACTTCTGAAAAGAAAAGTCAAGATTGCCCTTAAGCTTAAATCCTCCACCTTCACCAACTCCACCGTGGACAAGTATGTGCTTCCCATTGAGCTGAAAAGGATCACCACGTCTATCTTTCAATATATGCGCCAGGACGTGGTGATTACCCCTTTGAATGAGAACGAGGTGAGTATCATTATTTATGATGCCTCGCCGCTTCTTGAGGCCAAATCGGTTATCAACGACCAGCTTCTTCTGGTTCAGAAGCAGGCAACAACGGATTCCCTGACCCAATGTTACAACAGGAAGATGTTTAATGATCTGCTGGCGGCTGAATCGAAAAGGGCGGACCGGTATGGCATCATTTTCGCTCTGATTATCTTTGATATCGACAATTTTAAATCTGTCAATGATACCTACGGTCATCTGGCAGGCGATGAGGTGTTAAAGGCACTGGTCGCAATTTCTATTAATACCATTCGCAAATGTGACAACTTTGCCCGGTGGGGGGGGGAGGAGTTCACCATCCTTCTCCCTGAGACGAGTCTGCCCGGAGCCGTGAGCGTGGCTGAGAAGATGCGCACCACTATTGCCGCCTACGATTTCGGTGAACCCGGACATAAGACCTGCAGTTTCGGGATAGCTCAATATTCACCGGAGGAGGGGACGAACACCCTCATCAGCAATGCGGACAAGGCCCTGTACTATGCCAAAAACAATGGGAAAAATCAGGTGGCAGTTTTTGATCAGGGAGAGATCAAATCCTGTGGGGAAAACTATGGATTATAGGGGCAACATATGGTGAACATACGGTCCTGATAATTCCTGTTAGGCCTGGGTGGTTCGTCTGTTAAAAAAAACCTCTCATTGAGTTGCCCAATGATGTTTTTCAATTTCCTCTAAAAGGATGGTTTCAGTCTGAATGGTCCGGGTTTGTGCTCCGCTGACTTCGACATCGGGTGGCGGGTTTATTTTTTTTGCATAATGGGCTGTGATGGTGGCGGCCAGGGTGAAGTCGCTGTCCTGGGTGGCGTAACGCAGAAGGCCTATAGGGCCAGGTCGGTCGTTTGAAATGCGAAAGATGGAATCTCCTTCCTGTCTTAACCCCATAATCGTATCATTTTCAGCCATGTCCCGACCGAGGGCGAACCATCCTCCTTCAGGGAGAAGGAAAACACGACCGGTGAGCAGGAAGATGATGTTCTGGGGTGTAATGAATTGCGGAGCAAAGGTGAATAATCTCTTAATTCTGGATGCTCTTAACTGTTCCGTCAGAACACAGCCGCC
>JBFFNY010000272.1:0-2974 GCA_041562955.1 Desulfurivibrionaceae bacterium
ACTGTGGTCACGGCCACGGCCACCAGGACATTCGGAATACGTGGATTGATCTTCTTCAAAACCACCATGATAACGACAGCACCAACGCCATACATCAGAGTGGGCAGATGGGTGTAATCCATGGCAGCCTTGGCAACCCGTACCATGGTCTCGTAATGGTGAGGCGCCTTATCAACATAGACACCAAAGAACTTGGAGAACTGAGACGAGGCAATAATGATTGCCGCCGCATTGGTGAAACCATTAATAACGGGGTGGGATAAAAAGTTTACCACCAGACCGAGGCGCAACACACCAAGGGATAATTGAAAGATACCAACCGTTAAAGCGAGAAGAATGGAATAGGCAATGAACTGAGGGCCACCGGCTGTTGCAAGCGGCTCAAGGGATGCTGCCGACATGAGGGACACAACGGCAACCGGCCCTGTGGCCAACTGACGGCTGGAACCGAAAAGCGCAGCCACCATGGGTGGCAGGAACGCTGCATACAGACCATAATAGGCCGGTAAACCGGCAAGTTGAGCATAGGCCATGGACTGTGGAATCAAGACCAGGGCAACGGTAATCCCTGCCATCAGGTCAATTTTAAATTTTCCACCGTCATAGTCCTTGAACCAGTCTAAAAACGGAAATATTTTTGTAAGCATTTTTCTCATTCCTCTCCCAAATTAACTTTTCCCAAAGTTCATTAAAAAAATAAAATGATGCTCACTCAGAAACGAATCTTGCCCTCATCACCCGATGACGGAACAACTCCTCACTTCTGAACGGGCACCAGAATAATAAATTACAACAGTTCCATAACCCCGGACTCCAGATTATAAAATCCGGCAACAACCTTTAATTTCCCATCAGCAACCAAGGGTGCCAGAATGGGATCAGAGGTGCGAAGTTGCTCGGCAGTCATTTTCGCAACCTCACGGGCCGCATTATCGGTCAAATCACCCTCCATGTTGCGCACCTTGTCAACAGAAGGCTGGATCGCAGGGATTAAGCTGGCCATATGCCCTTCAAGCTCGGCCCCCTCTGCCACAGCACCAATCGCACCGCAACGGGTATGCCCCATCACCATGATAAGAGGTGTGTGCAAATGAGCTGCGGCATACTCTAAACTTCCGAGGAGCTGATCATTAATAATATTCCCGGCAACACGAACCACAAAGAGATCACCCAGACCCTGATCAAACAGCACTTCAGGTGGCACACGCGAATCAGCACAGGCGAGTATCGCCGCAAATGGCGCTTGACCACTGCCCAAAGCCACTCGCAATTCTGCATCCTGATGTGGATGTGCTAAATGCGCCTCGACAAAATGCTTATTTCCTTCCATCAATATTGCTAAAGCCTCATCACAACTTGGCATTTGAGCTTGTCCCATTTTCTATCCCCTAATCTTCCGCAACGTAAAATTTATGTTCATCATCATACAAAAACAAATTAGTATAAAATACTTTTCTAAAATAGAAAAAAGTTTGGCTAGTCATAGCGCGAAGGAAGAGAATGTCAAGGGTAAATATTGAGCATTTCCTGTTTTTGTCCTATGCTACAACCCTTTAAAATAGGCGAAACTACCAACAGATGAACCTTCACAGGCACCCCTCATGACCATTGACATTCACACCTTTCTCCCCAGACTGAAAATAGAAGTAGAAGCCTATCAGGTTCCAGTTGTGGACCTCATTGCTGTGCAGACCCGAGACCCTTTTAAAGTACTGGTGGCCACCATACTCTCGGCCCGCACCAAGGACGAAACCACGGCGAAGGCCAGCGCCCGTTTATTTGCTAAAGGGTCTACCCCGGCTGAACTTGCAGGACTCAGCGAGGAAGAACTGCGCACACTCATTTACCCGGTGGGGTTCTACAAAAACAAGGCGAAATACCTGAGCAAACTCCCTGAAGCCCTTGTCCCCTTTGCCAATAAAGTTCCAGACGACATGGACGATCTCCTGACCCTGCCCGGGGTCGGCCGCAAGACAGCAAACCTGGTGCTGGCGGTGGCCTTTAAAAAACCCGCCATCTGCGTAGACACTCATGTCCACCGCATCATGAACATCTGGGGCTATGTGGACACCAAGACTCCAGAACAAACCGAAATGGTTCTGCGCAAGAAACTCCCCGTCGAGTATTGGCTCACCGTGAACTCGACCCTTGTCGCCTTTGGCCAGGGGACCTGCAAACCCGTCTCCCCCCATTGTGACCGGTGCCTCCTGCAGGGGGAATGTCCACAACATGGTGTCACCCCGCGGCGGCTTGCATCAGAGAAGAAAACACGGGACCTGCGTCTCCTGTCGTGGAACGTCAACGGTATACGGGCAGCTGAAAAAAAAGGGTTTATCGATCTTATTGATGGACTGGGGCCAGACGTCTTGGCCCTCCAGGAAACCAAGGCCCACCCCGAGCAGCTCTCAGACGAGCTGAAAAACATCCCGGGTTACGAAGTCTATTTCGCCAGCGCCGAGAAAAAGGGGTACTCCGGTGTGGCCGTGTATACCAGGCACACCCCGCTTCAGGTGATTACAGGCATAGGCCACCCTGAATTCGACAACGAAGGGCGCACCCTGACCCTGGAGTTTGACACCTACTTCCTTGTCAACTGCTACTTCCCCAACTCCCAGCACGGGCTGAAACGGATGGATTACAAGATAGGATTCAACGAGGCCGTCCATGGTTTTATTGATGAACTGGCCACAAGGAAAATGGTGGTTCTCTGCGGTGATCTCAATGTTGCCCACAAGGAAATAGACCTGACCAACCCAAAAACAAATATGCAGAACCCGGGGTTTACCCCGGAGGAGCGGCAATGGATGGATCAGTTCCTCAGCACAAACTATATCGACACCTTCCGCATGTTCAACACAGAACCTGAACACTACTCCTGGTGGAGCTACCGGTTCAATGCGAGGGCGCGGAATATCGGCTGGCGGATTGATTATTTTATTGTTGATGCAAGGAATAAAAAACGGGTGAAATCGGC
>JBFFNY010000273.1:0-2961 GCA_041562955.1 Desulfurivibrionaceae bacterium
CCCAGACACGGCAGAACCGTACCCCCCAGCAACAGCCAGGCAAGAAGAGTCACTCGCCCCAGCATCACTTTGCCCGTTTCAGGGAAGTGGTATTGAAATCATGCTCGGTAAGCCCCGTTTGAAAGAGAAGATCACTCAGGCGCAGCTGGGTGCTCTTGCCGTTCTGGTGATTCTCCATAACCATGGAATGGGCCCGCCAATAGGTATCAAGATACCTGTGATACTCACTCAGGATCAGGGTTTTCAGGTGCATCCCCTTGCGGTCAAAATATTCCACCTTCCAGAGCCGATATTCCCCCTTATCCAGCCAGCTCACCATGCGGGTATACCCCGAGTTCTTGGTATCCACCGGATACCGTTCCATGACAAAGCAGTCCAGACCACCATAGACCTCATCCCGCAGATACCTGTACGTATATTTTTCAATCTCCTGGCTGGCGATATCCTCATAGGCAAATTCACTGCCCATGAACGAGCCGGATTTATTGCGGGAACTGATGCGTTTGACCCTTTTCAAGGCCGGCAGATAGAGCCACTGGTCATCATCCCCCTGCTTATGGCTGAAGGAGAGAAAGGCCGTGCCTTTCACATCACGGGGGGTATCGAAGATGGTGAGGCTGCGATCGCCATCGCCATCCACCTCAAGGGTCCGGACCCGCATCTGACGATGACTTTCCTGACCATGTTTATTGCGCAGAACCATACTCATGTTCGAGATATAATCGCCAAACCCCTTATCCCGCAGATCCGCTTCCACCGCTATGGCCAGCCCTTTTTCTTCAGCTGTTTCAGCAAGGACAAAAACGGGCAGAAACAGTACCGACACAAGGCAGCATAATATAAATTTCACGACTTCTCCTCAAGCTTCATTAACAGGGTTGGTAAAAAGAAAAAATCCAGCATGAGTGCAAAAATAATGGTGATGGCGGTCATGGACCCCATATGAGAGTTGATCTGAAATCCGGAGAACGCCAGGACCGAAAAACCAATGGTGAGAATGACGGTGGTCACCATGATTGCCGCACCGACATTTTTAAAGGCGTACCGAACCGCCTCGTTGCTCTGCAGCCCGTGTTCACGCCTGGCCCGTTGGTATTTTGAGAGGAAATGGACCGTGTCGTCAACAACAATCCCGAGGGTCATGGCAATCATCACCGACACCGAAAGCCCCACCTCACCCACCGCATACCCCCAGAACCCGAAGGCCATGAAGGCCGGACATAAATTGGGCAGCAGACTCAAGAGCCCAAGTTTAACATCACGGAGCACCAGCACCATGATGAATGAAATGAGGACAAGGGCAAGCACCGACGCGGACAACATGGAGTGAATATTGCGCTCGGAAATATGGGCGAAAACCATGGACAGGCCCGAGCCATGGGTGAACATGGACTCCGGCGCATGAGTCTGCAGCCAGGCCCGGCCGCGCACCTCAAGTTCCCGCAGCTCTTTCGAGGAAATGCCGGCCAGGTTGACCGTAATACGGGAGGCCGACTTATCCACGTTAAGACGATCATTCAGATCAAGGCCAAAAGGCAGACTCATTTCATAGAGTAATAGATACTGGGCGGCAAGCTCACGTCCAGCGGGAAGTGTATACCAGTCCTCCTGATCCCCATGCATAGATCTATTTAATTTCTTGTAAATATCCGTGATGGAATAGACGTGACGCACCCTGTCCTGGGTGCGAAACCAATTTGCGAAATCTTCAACCGTCTGCAGGTACTCGGGATTATTCACCCCGCCCTCTTCACCGGAGGAAAGGTCAAAATCAATAATATTCAACCCGGTCAGATTTTCTTCTGAAAAATCCGAGGCAACCCTGAAATCATAGGAGTGATCAAAATATTCAATAAAGGTGTCATCCAGATTAATTCTGGCCACACCGCTGGTAAAACCCACAACTCCAATAAGCATCGCCCAGAACACCTTGGTGCGGTTATGGATGATAAAATCGGCAAACCGTTCATAATGATTTATGCCACCCCTCTCCGCCCTGACCCGCACCGGCAGCACACTCATCATCGCCGGCAGCAGCAGCACCGAATAGAAGAAGGCCGCGCCGATTCCCATGGCCACAATATTACCCAAATCACGGAATGGCGGGGCATCAGAGAAGTTCATGGAGAGAAAACCGATGGCGGTGGTCAGGGAGGTCACCAGAACCGGTTGAAAATTGATCCTGAGGGATTCGGCAATGGCCGCATGTTTTGACAGACCTGCCCGCATCTGCTGAAACATGGTGACCAGAATATGGATGGAATCGGCCACGGCCAGGGTCAGAATAATAACCGGGGCATTGGCCGATGCCGGCGACAGATCAAAGCCAAGCCAGCCTGCCAGCCCGAGTCCGCTGAACATGGACAGGACAATGACCACAAAGGTTACGCAGGTTCCGACAAGGGACCGGAGTGCAACCACCATCACCAGCAGCAGGACTGCAAACATACAGGGAATGAGGGTGGAGAGATCACGTTTTGACGCCTCGCCAAAGGCATGATCCACCATGACGCCACCGGTGAGGTAGATCTTCAACCCGGGATGGTTCTGTTCGATTCCCCGCGCAAGGCTGCGGGCATATTCCGCCATTTCCGTTGCTTCGTTATGATTCTTGCCGGGCTTGATGGTATTGACATTGATCCCGGTGACCCTCCCGTCAGCTGAAACAATATGATCGACAAGAAGCGGTTCATGCAGGGCTATGACCTTGATGCGCTCAAGATCCTGCCCGGTCAGCGTGGCCGGATCAAGCACCAGATCTTCAACAATCAGGTCATCTTCCTCAGCCCTGGTGTGCTGATAATTGGTCAGGGAATCCACCCGGCTGGAATAGGGAATTTTCCAGGCCGCATCCGTCAGTTCATAGACCGCACTCAGGGTGTCTGTTGTGAAAACGGTATCGTCACCCGGCTGCAAGACAAAGATGAGATTATCATATTTGGTGTACGTATTCTCCAGGGC
>JBFFNY010000274.1:0-2955 GCA_041562955.1 Desulfurivibrionaceae bacterium
ATTTCGGTACAGGGGGGAACATGGCCTTGGAGAGTTCAGGCCAGACTTTTTTGCATTGGTCTGCCGCATTATGGCTGAGCACCACGGCTTCGAGCAACGAGTTTGAGGCCAGTCGATTGCCGCCGTGCAGACCCGTGCATCCGGTTTCGCCAAGGGCGTACAGATTGTCGATGTTGGTACGGCCCTGGATGTCCGTGACCACGCCGCCGCACATATAATGGGCCGCCGGCACGACTGGAATCGGCTCCCTGGTGATGTCGATTCCCAGGGACAGGCAGGTGGAGCTGATGGTGGGGAAGCGGGTCCGGATAAAATCCGCATCCTTATGGCTGATGTCCAGAAATACCGAGTCGTCACCAGATGTCTTCATCTCGGTATCGATGGCGCGGGCCACGGTGTCGCGGGTGGCCAGGTCTGCCCGCGGGTCATATTTCTGCATGAACGGCTCACCCTTTTTATTGACCAGGATGCCCCCTTCGCCGCGCACCGCTTCAGAGATGAGAAAATTCTTGGTCTTGGGGTGGAAGAGGCAGGTGGGGTGGAACTGGACGAACTCCAGATTGGCCACCCGGGCGCCGGCCCGGTAGGCCATGGCAATGCCGTCCCCCGTGGCAATGTCCGGGTTGGTGGTGTAGAGATACACCTTGCCCGCCCCGCCGGTGCAGAGGGTGGTCACCTTGGCCTGGTAGGGGGTGATGGAGTTGTCGGACCGGTCCAGGACGTAGGCGCCGAGGCAGCGGTCCAGACAGGGGCCGCTCATGTTGACCCCGGCCCGTGAGGCAATGAGGAGGTCCACGGCCAGATGATTTTCCAGGAGGGTGATGTTGGGGTTCGCCTCAATCTGGGCCAGCAACCCGCGCTCGATCTCTCGTCCGGTGGCATCCATGGCATGGGCGATACGCCGTGAGGAATGCCCCCCCTCCCGGCCAAGATCCAGATCTCCCTCTTTCTGGTTGAACTGGACGCCGAGTTCCATGAGTTCCTTGATGCGTTCAGGCCCGGCCTCAACCACCTGCCGGACAATGTCCGGGTCACAGATGCCGGCCCCGGATATCAGGGTGTCGTTGATATGGGCTGCAAAGGAGTCGTGTTTGCCAAGCACGGCCGCGATCCCGCCCTGGGCGAGATTGGTTGCCGTATCCACCTTGGCCTTCTTGGTGATAATGGTGACGGTGCCCAGTCTGGCGGCCTTCAGACCAAAGGAGAGCCCGGCAATGCCGCTGCCGATTATGAGAAAATCTGTCTGGATCATGGAGGTTCACGGTTTACGGTTTTGTTCTGACAGTTTACAATATGAGATTACCTATACCCCAAGAAAAGGAAACTACCAATGAAACCCTTGAAGTTGGTCATTTTTGACTGTGACGGCGTGATGTTTGATTCAAAAAACGCCAATAGGAAATATTATAATCATGTCCTGGCCCAGCTGGGTCATCCCCCGATGACCGAGGAGGAGCTGGAGTTTGTCCATATTCATAATGTCATGGAGTCAGTGAAGTATCTGCTGCGGGATCATCCTGAAGATATGGCGGCGGCGGAGAAATACCGGGCGGATCTCGACTACGGCCAGTTTCTCCAGTACATGCACATGGAAAAGGATTTGATTGAGTTTCTGGAATATCTGCAATCCAAGGGGATCGGGGCCGCGGTGTCCACCAGCCGCACCACCACCATGAATGACATTCTCGACATTTTTGGTCTGCGGAAGTATTTCGGCAAGGTCATGACCACCTTTGATGTCAAGAACCCCAAGCCCCATCCTGAGGCGCTGGAGGTGATTTTAGATCATTACGGCATGACCAGTGATGAGGCCATTTATATCGGGGATTCCATTATCGACCGGCAGCATTCCGCCGGCGTCGGCATGCGGCTGATTGGCTTTAAAAACCCGAAGCTGGAAGCGGAATATTCCGTGACCAGCTTCATGGAGATTGTCCGGTTGCTGGGAATTTAGGCGGTCAGGTCTTTAACATCCTTAACCTGCGGCGTTCACGATGTGAACGCTGAGTACACAGGGCCGGACCTCGGTCAATGATGATGATGGTGGTGGTGATGTCCCTCCGGTTCACCCCCCAGCAGTTTCAGGGCATGCTCCAGGGCATGATCGGTCTGGTGCATCAGTTTCAACGCCTTGGCAATCTCTTCGGCGGCCTCATCCTGTCCTTCTGTTCGGGCAATTTCAACCCATTTCTGAAATTCATCTTGATGGGAGTGGCTATGCTGAATCCAGTGGGGGAGTAAAATCCGTAGTTTCTCGAGATTTGTCTTGTCATCGCTCATGGTGTTTGTCCTTACCTGGTCGGGGAAAGGGTGACCTTTCCGTTGTTAAAGTCTATTTTGGTTACAACGACATCCTGGATCCGTTGCGGGGCATCAAACAGGGTGGAGATTTCCACGCCGCCGTCTTTCACCTCAAGCAGCATCGCATTTTCCATGAGGAGCTCCTGGTCGCCCCCCCTGTCGAGCATAATATTCATTTGGCACATAGTTGACCATCCTTATAAGAACTTGTTGTAATCACGTCTTTTTCCTATTATGAACAGAAATCAAATTGATTGATCCCGTGCAGAATACTCCGGGGTTAAATCGTTTTCAATATACATTTTTTGTAGGGGTGGAATATGATCGCTGATCTGGATGAAATCAAGACGATACTCGCTGGCGCCAAAATCATTGCCGTGGTCGGCCTGTCAGCAAAGGAAAATCGTCCGTCGAATATGGTCGGCCGCTATCTGCAGGATGCAGGATTCACCGTCATTCCGGTAAACCCGGGGCAGACGGAAATCCTTGGTGAACCGTGCTACGCGAGCCTCAGGGATATTCCGGTCCAGGTGGATGTGGTGGATATCTTTCGGCGCTCTGAAGACGTGGGCCCCATTGTCGATGATGCCATTGCGATCGGGGCCAAGGTGGTGTGGATGCAGCAGGGGGTTGTCAATGAGGAGGCCGCCGCCA
>JBFFNY010000275.1:0-2953 GCA_041562955.1 Desulfurivibrionaceae bacterium
CCGGTCCCCACATCTTGCCGCCGTCACGAATCACGACCGGCACAGAGGCATCAACAATAATATTGTTCGGCACATGGAGATTGGTGATACCCTTGGCTGAATCCACCATGGCAAGTTCACAGCTGGCACTGTACACCCCCATGATATCCGCTTTAATTTCTTCCTTTTGTGCGTCCGGCAGCGCTTCAATCCGTTCATACACATCAGCCAGGCCGTTATTGACATTGACCCCAAGTTTCGTAAAAACCTCACCATGCTTGGTAAAGACATCCTTATAAAACACCGAGACACAATGGCCGAACATAATGGGGTCCGACACCTTCATCATGGTGGCCTTCAAATGGAGCGACAGGAGCACACCATCCTGTTTCGCCGCCGCAATCTGCTCGCCATAGAAATCACGCAAACGGCGAACACTCATGACTGCCGCATCAATCACCTCGCCGGCAAGAAGAGGGATGGAGCTGTTTAAAACGGTGACCGCGCCATCCTGGCCAACCCATTCAATCCGTGCATCACAGGGTGCATCCATCGTGGTGGACTGCTCCGAGGAGTAGAAATCGCCGTCCGTCATGGAGCTCACCCTACATTTTGACACCTCAGGCCATGGCTTCATCATGCGATGGGGATTCTTCTGGCCAAACTTTTTAACCGAGGCCGCGGCCCTGCGATCGGAATTACCCTCGCGCAGCACCGGGTTCACCGCACTGCCGAGGACCTTGGCATAACGGGCCTGCACCTCTTTTTCTTCAGCCGTTTTCGGCTCAGCCGGATAACTGGGAACCTGATACCCTTTGGACTGAAGCTCCTGAATTGCCGCAATAAGCTGTGGAACAGAGGCGCTGATATTGGGCAGTTTAATGATATTGGCTGACGGCTCTTTCACCAGGCGCCCCAGTTCAGCTAAATCATCAGCGACCTTTTGCTCAGCAGTGAGATGTTCAGGGAAATTGGCGAGAATACGTCCAGCGAGGGAAATATCCTTTTCCACCAGTGCAAAGCCTGCCCCATTGGTGAATCCCTGCAGAATTGGCAACAAGGAATAGGAAGCGAGGGCCGGGGCTTCATCAATCTTCGTATAAATAATCTCTTGGGTCGTCATGTCGTCATATCCTCATATATTTTTTTGATGTCCATCATTATATAGTCGTAGAAAGGCGCTATCATATACGATTTCGCCTTGCAAAGCCATATTGAAACGAAACAATGGTGATGAGACGCCTCCCCCCAAAACAGCAGACCAAGGCGACACCCGGATGAACACGGAGGAATAAAACCTTGTGGCTAGCCGGAGCGCAAATAAAAAAAGGGGAAATCCGCTGAAGCAGATTTCCCCTTACACCTTTCTCTATGCCTGGAACTATTACAGGAATTTCTTCTCCAACTTCTCAGACAGGAGTTCAATCTGTCCGCGGGTGGAACCGTCACGGGCAATTTGTTCTGTAATTTTCCGCACCGCATGCACCACGGTGGAATGATCGCGGTTCACGGCGTTGCCTATTTCAGACAAGGGTAATTCCGTGTGTTTCCTGGCCAGATACATACAGACCTGCCGAGGAAAGGCAACAATCTGCTTGCGGGACTTGGACTGCAGTTCATTGATCGTAATCTGAAATTGTCCGGCAATAAAATCACGAATCATCTCAGCCGACATCTGCCGATGCTGACCAATAACGGCCTGCAGCGTCTCCTTCACCATGGTTAAATCAGGATTGACCTTAAATAACGCCGCCTGAGCCTTTAAACTCACGACAATCGATTCAAGTTTGCGGATATCACCCTTGACATTCTCCGCCAGATATTCAGCAATGTCTTGGGAAAGACAGAGACCATTATTCTCAGCCTTCCGCTTTATAATACGTAAGCGGGTCTCAAGCCCCGGAGGGTTGATGGTGGTAATCAAGCCGTAGGTCAAACGTGAGCGTAACCCTTCATCCAGATCCTGGATATCCCGGGGGGCTTTTGATGATGTTAAAATAATCCGTTTGCCGCTCTCCATGAGAATATCAAGGGTTTCGGCAAGTTCAGACTGTGTCTTCACCCGACCCGACAGGGTATGGACATCTTCAATAAGAAGGACATCACATTGTTTCTGATATTTGCGCTTAAAATTGTTCATGGTGTTCGACTTTATCTCTTTCACCATTTCCGCTGTAAGCTGTTGAGCAGTTAGGTAGTGCAGTCGTGTCTGGGGTTGTTCATTGACAATCTGGTGGGCCACGGCATGGGTCAAATGACTCTTGCCAAGTCCTGTACCACCATTCACATAAATGATATTACCCAGATCAACCCGGTCTTCAGCAATGGCACTGCAGGCTGAATGGGCCAACATATTGGAACTCCCCACCATGAATTCATCAAAGGTATAACGGGGGTTTAACGTCCTGGTAAACTGGCGCACAACAGGCATGGTGGGCAGACGCATCTGGGCGGCCTGCACCACGGTTTCAGGCAGAGACTTTGCAGATTCGGCAAACTGAACATCCATATAATCCGCACCGCACTGAGACAGACATTGCTTAATATCAGCGAGGTATTTTTCCTTCACACAACCACAGAAAAAACTATCTGGTCCCGTGAGTACTAAGGTTTTCTCATCGACTGTTTCGCCTGTTAGAGGAGAAATCCATAAAGAATAGGCGTTTTTCCCTATTTTTTCAGAAAGATTTTTTTGAATCGACTGCCACATAATAGAAAACTCTTCGGTATAAGGACGGTACTCTTAAACTGAAATAGTTCAAGCTGATGGGAGGCTTAATAGTAAATTCATGACCCAGTGTCAAAGACGGTTACGTGGAAAATTCACCAAAATTTAATAAAGTTATCAACACTCTGTAATCCCTTACCCGAAGGGCATTTAGAAATTGACCCCAGCACAAAGCGTGAAAACAGAGGGGTTTCCGCACCGCTGACAAAAAGAACGTATTTTAGACAGGTTAGCCTCTCATCACCC
>JBFFNY010000276.1:0-2949 GCA_041562955.1 Desulfurivibrionaceae bacterium
CCATGAGCCCCTCTTTCAGGAGACATTGAAGGATGCGGGTCTGAACCGTTCACTTTTTGAAATGGTCAATATTCGTGACCATTGTTCCTGGGTGCATGCCCAGGAGCCTGAAGCGGCCACTGAAAAATCCATTGATCTGGTTCGTATGGGTGTTGCCAAGGCTAGAAAGAACAAACCCCTTGCAGAGCAGACCGTTCCGGTTACCAAAACAGCCCTTGTTCTTGGTGGCGGTTTGGCCGGTATGACTGCAGCACTGAATATTGCGTCTCAAGGGTATCCGGTTCATCTGGTTGAACGTGGCGCAAAACTCGGTGGAAACCTTACCAATATTAAAACAACCCTGCGCGGTGAGTCTCCAGCAAAATTGTTGAAGAGTATGACCGATCAGGTTACCAAAGAAAAACTGGTTTCCGTGTATCTTAATTCAGAGCTTGAAACGGTGTCTGGATTTGTCGGTAATTTCTCTTCTGTAATTTCGTCCGGTAAGACAAAGAAGAAAAAGGAAGTGACCATTGATCATGGTGTTATTGTTCTTGCCACCGGAGGCAAGGAGCATCGCACCAAGAATTTTAAGTTAGGTATGGTCAAAAAGGTTATCACCCAGCTGGAGCTTGAGGCAAAGCTTGACGGCAAGGGGAAGAACCGTGCACCTGACTCGGTTGTCATGATTCAATGTGCCGGCAGCCGTGGTGATGATCTTGGTTATTGCTCCAAGGTCTGTTGTAATCAGGCTGTGAAGAATGCACTTAAAATCAAGGAGATAAACCCTGAATCTCAGGTTATTGTTCTCTATCGTGACATGCGCACCTATGGATTTGCCGAAGATCAGTACAAAGAGGCCCGTGAAAAAGGCGTTATCTTTGTCCCATATGATCCTGCCTTGAAACCGAAGGTTCTGAGCGGTAAAAATGATGTGGTTGAATATTTTGATCCAATTCTTCAGGAAGAGGTTACGATCAATCCGCAACTCATCGTTCTCAGCGTTGGAATTGTGCCGGAAGGAACAGAGACGTTGTCAAAACTCCTCAAGGCGCCGGTTACGGCAGATCAATTCTTCCTTGAGGCCCATGTGAAGCTTCGTCCTGTAGAGCTTGCGGTTGAAGGGGTATACGTCTGCGGACTTGCCCATGGCCCAAAACCAATCGACGAAACCATTGTTCAGGCCCAGGCCGCTGCGGCCAAGGCCACCATGCCCCTTGTTAAAGGGCAGGTCAAGGTTGCGCCGACGGTTTCCGTCATTGATAAAGACACCTGCATCGGTTGTGGAATTTGTGTAGCCGTTTGTCCTTATAACGCAATTGAGATGCTTAAAATTGATAAAAAACGTAAAGCAGAGACGGTTTCAGCATCCTGTAAGGGCTGTGGCATCTGTGCTTCTCGTTGTCCAACCTTTGCCATAGATATGGGTGGTTTCACCCAAGACCAGGTGATGGCCCAGATCAAAGCCTTTGGCAATATTGAAGAGGTAGTATAATGAGTGAAGCGAATCCTAAAATACTCGGATTTCTTTGTAACTGGTGTTGTTATGCCGCTGCTGATTCAGCCGGTGTCGCGCGTTACCAGTATCCACCTAATCTCCGTACCATCCGGGTGATGTGTACCGGCCGTATTGATCCCGCGTTTATCCTGCGCGGCTTCAGCGAAGGTGCTGCGGGCATCTTCGCCGGCGGCTGACAACTCGGTGAATGTCATTACCAGTTTGGTAATTATGATGCAATCGGCGTAGATGCACTTGTGAAATCTGTTTTAACAGATATCGGTATCGATCCAAGACGTTACAACCTGAAGTGGGCTTCCGCTGCTGAAGCGCCGCGGTTTGTGAAACTCATTACTGAGTTTACCCAGACGATTCAGGAACTGGGGCCACTCGGCCAAGCGGAAGGGATAGCCCCTGAAGAATTGCAGGCTCGTATTGCTAAGGCCCTGGCTGCGGTTGAGTCGCAAAAGGTCCGTATGGCCTTTGGCACCGCCAGTAAGGCCTTACGTAAGGATAATGTTCTTGATCCGGAGACGATCAGCAAAACGGTACAGACGAAGATGGAGAAAAGTTTAACTTCAGCTCTGAGTTAGTCAATTATTGTAATGCGTTGACGTAGAAAGGGGAGGGTGACTTAATTGTTATTCTCCCCCTTTTTTTATGCTCTTCTGCTCTTATTTTTTGATATATTAGAAGGTGCAACTCGAATTTCAATTTTATTCATGGGAACCTTTGCAATATGAAAAGTATTACCGGATCATTTTTTTTTCTTCTTATTGTCATTTTCCCGGCATTGCTTCAGGCGTATTCTCCGCAACCACCCCATTCTGTAACGCCTCCTGTTCAGAATCAGCACTCCTCGACCACCGTCTCTTTTTCAACTGAGGAGTTGGCCTATCTTCAGTCTAAAAAAGTGATCAAGATGTGTATTGATCCGAACTGGATGCCGCTTGAGGCCATTCAGAACGGCAAGCATGTCGGCATGACCGCTGATTATATGCAGGTGATGCAAAAGCTGCTGCCTGTACCGATACGCATGATTCCCGCTGAATCCTGGCCGCAAAGTATAGAGTTTGCCAAAACGAGGCAATGTGATATTTTTTCCCTGGCCATGCCAACCCCGGAACGTGAAACCTATATGGCTTTTACGAAACCCTACCTCAGTATTCCCCTTGTCATGGCGGCAGGTATCAATAAACCCTTTGTCGATGATATTACCAGTTTGCACGATGTCACCCTCGGTGTGGTGAAAGGGTATGCCTTTGGCGAACTCATGCGGGCACGGTTTCCGCATATGATTCTGGTGGATGTTGAGTCAGTCACCCATGGGTTGCAGCTGGTGGTTGAAGATGAACTCGATGGTTTCATCGGGACCCTGGCAACGGTCGGCTATGCCATTCAGCAGGATTTCCCCGGGGAGTTGAAGGTTGCGGGCAAGTTTGATGAGCGCTGGGAACTCGGTATTGCCACCC
>JBFFNY010000277.1:0-2918 GCA_041562955.1 Desulfurivibrionaceae bacterium
CCAACGAAATCCGCAGGTTATCCAATCTGGCCATGGTGGATCTGCTTAAAATAAAAGCAGAACGCATAAAGAGCATTGATCAGGACAAGTATGACAAGTTCATCATCCTTGACTCTCAGCCCTCCCACAACCCCATGTTCAGGGACATCAAATTTGATGCGGTCCTGGACCATCACCCAGTATCCGGTGACTGGCAGGCCTCCTTTGCTGATGTTCGTCCCGATTATGGCTCTGTCGCCTCAATGATGGTGGAATATTTACGAGCTGCTGAAATCAAACCATCCGTGGCGATTGCCACCGCTCTCTTTTATGCAATCAAGGTTGATACTCGAAATTTTGAGAAGAAAGCAAATCTTGCCGATGCCATAAGCTTCCGCTATCTATTCAACATTGCGAACAAAAACCTGGTGCGAAAAATTGAACTTTCCGAGATGCGCCTTTCGGAACTCAATTATTTCAAAACCGCCTTTGACACCATGAAGGTCAGTAATAATCGGCTCTACGCCCACGTCGGCCGGGTATTCAGCCCTGATGTGCTTGTAATCATTGCTGATTTCTTCAACCGAGTGCATCCTGTGAGCTGGGTCTTTGTCTCTGGAATTCATGGTGAACGGTTAGTGGTTATCTTCCGCTGTGACGGTTACCGTAAAAATGCAGGCACCCTCGCCTCTAAAGCCTTTGGCGAGATAGGCTCGGCCGGAGGCCATCGCGAGGCGGCTCGAGCCGAAGTCCCCCTGAAAAATCTTGACAAACAAGATCAGGATTTTGACACACAAACCCTGCGCCGCCTAACACGACGACATATTTAGGTTGTCGGTTCAGGACGGCCTTGTCCTGCCACACGAACATATCAGCCCCTGCATCGCCAATTTCTTAAAAAATTCCTTTTCATTCTTGCACGTTCCCTCTACAATTTTCATTAGTCTTAAATTGTTATCTTTTTTCTTTATCCCTCGAGATCTCTATGAAAAAGAAGCTACAAACCCTTGCCATGATTCTGGCCGGGGGCAGAGTTGATGAACTCAGCGTGCTCACCTGCTATCGACCTAAATCGGCAGTGCCCTTCGGCGGTTTTGCCAGAGTCATTGATTTTCCACTGTCAAATCTGATGAACTCAGGATTGGAACAGGTCGCCATACTCAGTCAATACCGCAGTTTCTCCCTCATTAACCATATTGGCATCGGCGCCGCCTGGGACATGCTCGGACGGTATCGCGGCGTCTCGATCCTGCCTCCATCCACAGGATACGGCAACACGTCCTGGTACAAAGGTTCTGCCGATGCGGTATTTCAGAACTCCGATTTCATTCAATACCATGACCCTGAAGAGGTTCTCATTCTTTCAGGCGACCATATTTACAATATGGATTACCGGGAAATTATCAAATATCACCGCGAGAAGAATGCGGATCTGACCATCGGTTGCGTCAAAGTCCCCATGGATCGAGCGCAGCGCTTCGGGCTTGCGGATATCGATAACGAGGATGGTTCTCGTGGCGGGCGCATTCTTCAATATAAAGAAAAACCCGACAACGCGACCTTTAACTGGGCCTCCATGACCATTTTCTGTTTCAAGCCGAAGATATTACTTGAGACCTTAACCACAAATGCCCGGGAAGATGACTCCTTTGAGTTTGGGCGGGACATCATCCCCCGCCTAATGGCCGAGAATAAGCGGATCTACGGCTATAAATTCCAGGATTATTGGGGATACAGCCGCACCATTCAAGAATACTGGCAGACCAATATGGATCTCCTCGGCACAAACCCAAAAATAAAGCTTGAAGAATGGGGCATACGAACCAACCTCGAACATCGTGACATCCGCGACAGCCAGCCACTGAAAGTCGGCTCCCAGGCCGAGATCGACAACGCCCTCATCTATAATGGCTGCATCATTGAAGGTCGGGTTGAGAATTCCATCATCTTCCCCGGGGTGCATATTAAAAAAGGGGCAACAGTAAAGGACTCTGTCCTCTTTTTCAATACCATTGTCGGCAAAAACAGCCGGCTTGAAAAGGTCATCAGCGATGTCAATGTCACCATTGGTGATTCTGCTCGAATTGGCAACCCCGGTCCGGTGACAGAGAAAGAGGTCACGCTCCTGGGATGGAACAATTACTTCCCCGACCATATTGAAATCGGCTCAGACTGCACCATCTATCCCCAGCTTGCCGCTGAAAAAATCCATTCCATTATTAAAGACGGTGAGGTGGTACGATGAAAATCCATGATCAGCCCCTTGTTCTCATTCTCGCTGGCGGGGTAGGAAGCCGATTAAACTGCCTCGTGCATACTCGGGCCAAGCCTGCGGTTCCTTTTGGCGGAATCTATCGGATCATTGACTTCAGTCTTTCAAACGTCATGAATTCCGACATGACCCAGGTGGGCGTCCTGACCCAGTACAAACCTCTGAGCCTCATGCGCCACTTGGGCACAGGTGAGCCTTGGGATTTCACAGGCCGCAGCCGCGGGATCAAAATTCTTCCACCACGCACCGGTTCCCTTGATTCGGACTGGTACAAGGGAACCGCTGATGCGGTCCGGCAAAATATCGATTTCATCAAGTCTCACCCGTCAAAAGAAACCATTATCCTCTCCGGTGACCACATCTACAGGATGGACCTGGATGATATGCTGCAGTTTCATCGTCGCCAAAAGGCTGACATCACTATTGCGATGATGGTGGTTCCCAAAGAGGAGATCCACCAGTTCGGCGCCGGGATCACGAATAAAGACGGACGTATTATCGAGTGGGAAGAAAAGCCCAAGGTCCCGCGGACGAATCTTGCATCCATGGGTATCTATGTTTTTGACACCGAGTATTTACTGAACCTGCTTGAAGAAGACCGAGCAGAGGTCGATTTTGGCATGCACCTCATCCCCAAGGCCATTGACCGTGATGATGTGTTCGCCTA
>JBFFNY010000278.1:0-2865 GCA_041562955.1 Desulfurivibrionaceae bacterium
ACAGAAACCCGTTCAGCACCACCAGGGGCCACGGTCCGCTCTGTCCCGCTGGCAACCTCTTCAAGGGTGACCCAGAGGTCCATGGTGGCATCCTGGCCTTTAGGTGGGGGGGCGCCGCCGCATCCTCCGCCGCCACAGCCGGATCCGCCCTGGGAGAAGAAGGAGTTGAAGCTGGATCCCCCTCCGCCCTGCTGGAAACCGCTGCCGCCGAAGTTCATGCCGAATTCTTTCAAGATGTCTCCAAGGTTTGAACCTCTGAATATATCTTCCTGGGAGTAACGTTGGGAGAATCCCGCTTCGCCATAGGTGTCGTATTGCTGTTTTTTCTTGGCATCGGAGAGGACGGCATAGGCCTCATTGGCTTCTTTGAATTTATCCTCAGCCACACTATCCCCCGGGTTTTTATCCGGGTGGTATTTGACGGCAAGCTTACGAAATGCCTTTTTGATTTCAGCGGCGGATGCTGTTTTATCGACCCCTAGTTTTTTATAATAATCCATGGTTGTTCTCTTTGGTTGTGTCTATTTTAAACAAGACGTATATGATCTTTGTTTTGCGAGAGTAAATATAAGGATGGTTGTTGATCTTTACAAGGGACATTCCTTAAAATATCCTCATGGTAAAAGGGGGTGGTGACCTTGGTGCACTGATTCCCCTCCTCTTTTGCCGGAGAGGAGGGGGGAGCGTAATTTGCCAACCCAAAAGGGTCATACCATGTTAAAAAGGGTGAGTCGATCAACAACAGGTCCAAAGCCGTATTGTTTTAAGCCGGTTCAACAGAATTGATCTGACGCGGCATATCAAGACGGGCGGTGTTGTCGCGTGAATTTTGTATTGCCAGTACGTTTACCTGATGAAGTGGGATAACCCTGATCTGAGATGTGTTACTTTCTATAATTTTTAATAAAGACAAACTATGACTGAATCTAATTTCGCAAGCCTGCCCCTTTCCGCAGCGATGCTCTCCAACCTCAATGAGCTTGGGTTTAAAACAATGACGCCGGTTCAGGTCGAGAGCCTTCCCCATATTTTGAATAACTGTGATGTGATCGCCCAGGCCAAGACCGGCAGTGGCAAAACCGCAGCCTTTGGCATTGGGGTACTGCACAAGCTTGATGTTAAAAAGTTTAGAGTTCAATCGCTTATTCTCTGTCCAACACGGGAACTGGCCGATCAGGTCTCCAAGGAAATGCGTCGTCTGGCGCGTGCTGTCCATAATGTTAAGATCCTCACGCTCTGCGGTGGTGTTGCCTTTGGCCCCCAGTATGGATCCTTACTGCACGGAGCCCATATCATTGTCGGCACCCCCGGGCGGGTGCTGCAGCATCTGGATAAAAACAATCTTTCCTTAAGCGATTTGGAGACGCTGGTCCTTGACGAAGCAGATCGGATGCTCGATATGGGATTTGTTGACGACATTAAAAGAATTATCGGTCATGCGCCTCAGCAACGCCAAACCCTGCTTTTTTCAGCAACCTATCCCGACAAGATCATGGCTTTAAGTTCTTCTATTCAAAAGGGTGCCCTTAATATTCAAACCACCGGAGAAAGTGCGAATAAAATCACGGAATATTTCTATGAAGTTCCCCAGAATAATAAAATTTCGATGTTGATTAAGGCCATAGCCCATCACCATCCTCAAAACATCCTCGTCTTCTGCAATACCAAGGTGCAGACACAGGAGGTGGCGGATGCGTTGTCAAAGGCCGGCATTCATGCCCTCGCTATTCACGGTGATCTGGAACAGTATCAGCGAACCGATGTGCTTGTCCGATTTTCTAATAAAAGTTGTTCCGTATTGGTTGCAACCGATGTGGCGGCCCGAGGGCTCGATATCAAAGAGCTTGAGATGGTGGTGAATTACGATATTCCGCAGGATGAAGCGACGTACACCCACCGTATTGGCAGAACAGGACGCGCGGGTGAAGAAGGACTGGCCGTGACCCTTTTTACCGATCGTCAAGCCTCTGTCATGGAACCGTACCGCAATGGAATACGGAGGTTTGAAGACGGGAAGAGTTTAAGCGAGGTGAACCATTTTTCCCTGTCGCCACCCAATGTCACCATTGTTTTAGAGGGGGGAAAAAAGGACAAGATCCGTCCTGGGGACATCCTCGGGGCGCTCACTGGCGATGCGGGTGTCGCAGGGAAATATGTAGGGAAAATAGAGATCAATGATCGCCAGAGTTATGTTGCCATCGACAAGGGTATGGTTGCAAAGGCGTATTCCTACCTGAAAAAAGGCAAGATTAAAGGACGTAAATTTTCGGTGTGGATGTTTGATTGAGCAAAGCGTGCCGATGAAAAGGCTGCAGACAGACAGGTGTGAGAACTCATTTGAATGTTGATTCTGTTATGCTATGATACCTGCAGCGTTGTTCGTGGTTATTTGCCGTTTTGGTGCGGCGGATCGTCGCCGACAATCATGATCCGATGAACCGTTTCCTGCAAGGAGTCTCTGTTGATGAAGGAGAGCAAGGGCAACCGAATATTGATTGTGATGGCTGTCTGGGTTTGCTGTACCGCCGCCTTTCTGTCCTGGATGGAAAGGGATACCAGGCGGGAGGAAAAGCTGTTGGCGCAAAACACGGCCAACGCCTTTTTTCAGCAAGTCGTGGGCACACGTCTGTGGAATGCCTCCCATGGCGGGGTGTATGTTCCGATCACCGCAGAAACTCAACCCAATCCCTATCTGCCGATTTCAAACCGAGACCTTGTTGCTGACAATGGTCTCAGATTGACCAAGATTAATCCCTCCTATATGACCCGGCAGATCGCGGAATTGGCCCAGAAAAATGAGAGAGGGACGCAGTTCCATCTCACCAGCCTCAAACCGATCCGACCGGAAAATAAGGCGATGGAGTG
>JBFFNY010000279.1:0-2852 GCA_041562955.1 Desulfurivibrionaceae bacterium
GTTGACCGGATGATCAGTTTCAATGATGACATCCAGGGCACAGGAGCGGTTACCCTTGCCGCAGTCCTTGCCGCCATGCGCATCAAAAAACAACCCCTTACAGATCAGGTTTTTCTTATTCATGGTGCCGGGGCTGGGGGAATTGGTGTGGCGGAACAAATCTATGTGGCCTTAACAGAGGAAGGATTAAGCGCGGATGCGGCCCGGGCTAAAATATTCACAACAGACTCCAAAGGTCTGGTTGTGGCGGGACAAAAACATCCTGCCTACAAAGAGAAATTTGCAAAAAAACCTTCTGATTTTCCCTGGATTACAAGCCTTGAGCGGGACTGTCTGCAGGAGGTCATTGAACAGGCCCGTGTCACCGTTCTCATCGGCACCTCAGGCCAGCCCAACAGCTTCACCCAGCCCGTTGTCCAGGCGGTGCTTAAAAACACAGACCGCCCAGTTATCCTCCCCCTCTCAAATCCAACCACGAAATGTGAAGCCACCCCTGAAGAAATCATCCATTGGACCAAGGGAAGGGCCCTTATTGCGACGGGGAGCCCCTTTGCCCCGGTTTCATACAACAACACCCTTTACCCCATCGGTCAATGCAACAATGTCTTCGTCTTTCCCGGGGTAGGCCTTGGAGTCATCGGTTCAGGAGCCACAACGGTGCAGCCGTCATTCTTCACAGCGGCAGCCCACGCTGTAGCCCGACAGATTACTGATCAAGCCCTGAGCCAGGGCATGCTCTTACCCCAGGTCAAGCAACTCAAGAATGTAAGCATGGAGGTGGCCGTGGCCGTGGGACAAAGGGCCATTGCCGAGAATCCTGAACTCACATGCAAGTTCAGCGAATTTCAACATCATGGCAACATCGACAGACTGCGAACCTTACTGAACCACATGCGCTGGTCCCCGTCCTATCTGCCGATTGAACTGCAGGAGAACAAAGCCTGATGGGGTCGCAGATGCTGTTCAGATCCTGACCGCATCTTGCTCAGAACACATTTTCAGAGGCCGCTTTCACCGAATCAATGTGCAATTCTTTATGGCGATGGGTTATCTGGGTTGCTCCCAGATCATCACGATTCTGAAACATTTCCCGGCCAATACGAACCTTTGTATTGGCATAAAACTTCTTCGTCACCTGCACATACATATCCCTCATGTCCTTTGACAGGGTAACTTTCAGCCTCTTTTTATTTGCGGCAAGATCGTGCTGCTGCTTCACCAGAAGGTTGAGCTGTTTCAAGATTTTGACATAGAGATCCCGCTGCTTCGGTTTCGCATTCTCCAGGAGTTGTTTAACCAGACGAGGCTCTATGGCCTCAAGCTCGAGGGTTCGCATAATCCGCGTAATTTTCGACTCACACGCCATAATCTTCTCGTTCAGCTGTTCAAGTCGTGCCAACTTATGCGGAGCAGGCTCCACCACCAGGGAGGTGCGGACATTAGAGGGAGACCCGACAGACTTGGCCTCGATATGGGCCGAAGAACAGATGGTCCCGCCGACAATGGCCCCGCCCCGTTCCCCGCTGCCGGGCCCCACCTGCAAGCTTCCCACACAACGAATCAGCGCTGAAAAGGCATATTGATTGATCAAGGCCTGTCCTTTCACAATAATTTTTGCATCCTGAACATATTCCGCCTGCAGATTCCCCAGGACCAGCACCTCCGTATTCTCACCGATGATGCCGCCCTTAACCTGTAAATTCCCCTCGGCAACTATCTTTGCCCCGGGCTCCACGGTGCCGTTAATGATAATATCCTTTGTGGATTTCACCTTGAAATCAGAACAAACATTCCCGCCAACGGTCAAACAACAATCAACGTCTATATTGCCTGTTGAAAAATCAACATTCGCGCTGACCTTATACAAGGGCTCAATGAGGAGTTGCCCGTTTTTATACTGAATGACCCCTTCGGTTTCCGAGTAGTATCGTATCTCCCCGTCGTCATCCTCCTCCACTCGAACGTTACCCTTGACATCGACCCGCAACGCCACTCCAGGCTCCGCAGGCAGTACTTCCCCAAGCAGGGTGCAACCGGGCGTGCCCTCGGTGGGCATTGACAATCGTGCAAAAAGACAATTCGCATCCGTTGTTTTAACCAGATTCAGCACCCGGTAATCAATCGAGCCATCATCCCGCAAAGCAGATGGAGGATCTGTTCCCTCAAAGAGCAGCGCGCCGTTCACACCGGCCACCGGCTCTTTTCCCCGGGCCGCAACATACCAGCCGGGTCTCTTGTCGCGTTGGATCTGTTGGCAGCAATCCTCAACCAGATCTCCTGCCATTTCCCGCTCAAGACCAGCGTTCTGGAGGAGGAGCGTTAAATCCATGGGCAGAGGACTCTTCCAAGGGGCAAGCTGTGGAAACTGGACATACCAGGCCGTCATATTATCGTCAGAAATCACAATGGGGGATAACACCGAGAGTTTCCGGTCAATGACCAGAACATACCCGAAAAACGAGGAGGTAAACTTCGATTTACCCGCGATGAGTTCAACATTTTCTCCCTGAAGAACCTCGTTAAATTCCGGAGGAGCAAGGGGTCTGCCAAAAATATCAGAACCGGGTTGTCCTTTAAGCGGTGGTTTCCTCGTCACCAGTACTTCACCGCCGGAGACCACTTTTGCCAACAGCTCAGGGAGTTCTTCAGGATGGTGATGTTGCTCCAGGTAATTCTTGATACTGGAAAAAACGAGAACAGAGCCATCGATCGTCATGACATCCCGGCTGGTCAGCTGAATATCCTTAGCCTCCTCGAACATTGTATATTCAACACCGCGAGGGACTTCCGGCGGACTCCCTTCAGCGCCGACAAGATAGCCTGTCCACCCGGCATCCTGTGCCAGACCTGTA
>JBFFNY010000280.1:0-2846 GCA_041562955.1 Desulfurivibrionaceae bacterium
ATTTTCTGGTGCAGACGGTCATGGCGGTGCCGTGATCGCCCAATGAGGTGTGCAGATGGATTTTAGGCTCATCATGCTCGTCCCAGAGGATGGACCCGGTGCCGAGAAGTTCCCTCGGGGTTCGTACTTCCTGCCATATTGGTTCAGGGGGCATGGTCGGCTCTTTCGGGCCGATAACCACATCGGCTTCAAGGAGTCCGCCAATACAGTGAAACCAGCCGTTCCTGATGTTTTCACTCCTGATGAGGGAGAGAAGCTCCTGGTGAAAATCATCGCCATGATCAAAGCGTACCGAAAAGACCCGTCCCATGGATCCACTGCGATATTCCATTTTCTTCTCCTACTCTTTGTTTAAGGCTGAGGATTCCATGGCCGCCCGTAATATCCGGAAAATTTCCCGGGTGTAGCTCACCTTTCTCGATTTGGCAAAACGGGTCGCGGCCCGGCGGACATCCATTTCGTCGAGATTTGGAAACCGCTCCTTCATAATGTCAAGGGCCATGGACGGCCATTCCTCGGTCAGGGGTTCACTGTTGAGGAAGGCCTGTTCTTCAGCAAAGAGGACATCACTGATAATGTCATCCCTGAATTTTTCCAGTTCGTGAAATGCGGCGTTTTCTTTAAGTTTTGAACCCTTTCTTTCCGTTATAAAGTCGAAGAGCGGGTCAGCATTATCATGTTTACGCAGATACTTGGTGATGTATTTGATCTGGCGGTTTCTGGCGCCGCCCTCTATGGCAATGGCCTGGAGGAGCTCTTGTTTGACGAAATCATCACAGGGCAGCTTTTTGATCACAGCGGCAGAACAGGTTGCAAGCTCCTGGACCAGGCTTTCGATATTTTTTGCCCGGCGTTTTTTTTCTGATCTTGAGATATAATAAGGCATTATATGGTTCCTGTGAATTATTCAATTTACCAACCTGTGAATTGGCGGTAAAATGTTGCTCCTGGTGAGCTGGTAGAGTATTTTGCTATGCAACCGAATCATTACGTCATCTTCATATAAAAGGAAATCCCCATGATTGCATCGAAAAAATTTATTGTGACCCAGCCAACAGAGATTCATTTCGGGGTTGGTATTGTTGAAACCTTGGGCCAGGTCGTGCAGAAGTACAATGGTACGAAGGTTCTTCTCGTGGCTGATCCTAATCTGCAGGCGGTCGGGTTGCTGGAAAAGATTACAGCACCGCTGGATGCAAGCGGTATTAATTATGTTGTTTTTGATCATGTTGATCCGGAGCCGGGTCTGCTTCTCGCGGATGAGGGGTGCGCCCTTGCGGTCAAAGAAAAATGTGATGTGGTGGTTGGTGCGGGTGGCGGATCGGCAATGGATGTGGCGAAGGCGATCTCCATTCTCATCACCAATGGCGGCAAGGCGGTTGATTATATTGGCCTCGGTCTGATTAAAAAACCGGGTGTACCCAAAATTATGGTGCCGACCACAGCCGGAACCGGTGCTGAGGTGACGTTTACCGCTGTGTTCATTAATGAGGAAACCGGCAGTAAAGGGGGAATGAATGGTGATCCTCTCTATCCTGATGCGGCCATTTTAGATCCGGCCCTCACTGTGACGCTGCCGCCCCATGTCACCGCAGCGCCTGGAATTGATGCCTTTGTCCATGCTATGGAGGCCTTTACCTCGACCCAGTCTCACCCTATATCCGATATGTACGCCCTGGAGGCCATGGAGTTGATCAGTCAAAATATCCATTTGGCCTATGCCAATGGTCAGAACATGGAGGCACGGTCTGCCATGCTCATGGGTTCCCTGCTCGGTGGCAAGGCACTTGCTACGGCTGGGGTCGGCTTGATCCACGCCATGGCCTATCCCCTGGGCGGTATGTTCGGTATTCCCCATGGGTTGGCCAATGCCGTACTCATGCCCTTTGTGGTGAATTATAATCTCATCGGTGATCCGGTCAAGTATGCGCGGATTGCTGATGTCATGGGGTACAATGTTGAGAAGATGTCCATCCGTGAGGCCGCCACCACAGCCGTTGAAGCGGTGTATAATATGAATCAGGACGTCGAGATTCCTAAATGCCTGGCTGACATCAACATTCCCTTTGAAAAGATCCCGGAGATGGCTGCCATCGCCCTGACGGTGAAGCGGCCTGTGGAGAATAACCCCCGTCAGCCATCCCTTGAGGATGTGATCAGCATCTATGAGATTGCCCATAAGGGCTGGGATTAGATTATTCTGTTGTTGAGCCCGCGGGTTTTCATGCCGCGTGGTTTTGTGAATGAGTGGTGTGAAATAAGAGTCAACTCGAGTGGAGAATTCCCATGCCTGGTTTTGAAGTTTTTGGTGAAGAAGAGAAAAAAGAAATCAACGACGTCCTGGAGACTGGGGTGTTGTTTCGTTATGAGTTTGGCGCCCAGCGTAAAGGGGTGTTCAAGGTCCGTGAGTTTGAGCAGAAGTTTGCCGCCTATTGCGGCAGCGGTCATGGCCAGGCTGTAACCTCCGGGACTGCCGCCTTGAAGGTTGCCATGGTCGCCTTGGGGATCAGCCCCGGTGACGAGGTGATTACCCAGGGGTTCACCTTTGTGGCCACATGGGAAGCGATACTTGAGGTGGGTGCTATTCCTGTGTTTACTGAGGTGGATGAAACCCTGAATATGGACCCGGAGGATCTGAAGAAAAAGATCACCGACAAGACAAAGCTCATTATTCCCGTGCATATGCTCGGTGCTCCGGCACGGATCAAGGAGATCATGGCGATTGCCGATGGGGCAAATATTCCGGTCCTGGAAGATACCGCTCAGGCTCCAGGGGCAAGCCTCGATGGTCAGGTGCTCGGTTCCTTCGGCAGATGCGGCACCTTTTCCTTTGATTCGGTGAAGAC
>JBFFNY010000281.1:0-2829 GCA_041562955.1 Desulfurivibrionaceae bacterium
AGACCAATATCAACAAAGGCCGCCTGCATGCCGGGCAGGACGCGAACCACCTTACCAATATAGATATTCCCCACAAGCCCCCGTTCTGTGGGGCGCTCCAGGTAAAACTCCACCAGACTGCCATGTTCAGCAAGGGCAATGCGAACTTCATAGCTGGTTGCGTTAATTATAAGATCAGTAGCCATTCTGCTGGTTATCCTAATACGTTAAGTTACAATTGTTCAGAAGATGAGTGTGGCGCCAGAGCCCATACGGAGAAGAACAACGATTCATTCCTCAATCACCAGCCAGGGCAACATAGCGTTCTTTCACCATGCGCAGGCGAATGACATCATTTGGCTCCAGCCCGAAGACGGCCTGAACAATTTCAACCGGTTTCAGACCGGCCTTGCTCACCTCGGTGATGAGGCTGAGTTCAAGAGCGGTATCCCCGACCTTCTGCCAGGTGCCGACCTGTGGTTTTGCATCGAGCTTGCGCGATTTTTTCTTCCGCATGACCGTGACCGGAAATTCGGCCGCGTCTGCAAAGGATTCAAAGGCTGCAGCATCCATTTCTTCCGGAAAATTAACGGTATACCATGTTTCAACCCGCGGTGGAATTTTTTTAGAATCTGAAAACTCAATATGGTGTACCGATAACCCTTCCGGCAGCTGCACATTGAGCTGTTCCTTCCAGCTCTGCGGATCAATATCCTCGGTCAGATCAACAAAGAGATATTCGGCACGACTTTCAGTACCAAGGGGCAGGGCCGGTGAAAACGAGACCTTGGGGGAGGGATTAAACCCCTGGGAGTAATGCAGGGGTAATGAAGCCCGGTTAAAGGCCCTGAAGAACAACTGCAGGAGTTCCAGATGGGAGAGCAGACGACTGCGGCCGAGCCGTGCATAATCAATGCGGAAACTGTAATGCCCCTGGGCAGGTGGAGCTTTCTCCGCTGGCGAAAACGACAAATCCCCCTCCTGCGGATACGTCTTGGGGTACACCTCTTTAAAGTCACACAGTCCGCATTTCTGACAACCATGCAGGCGACAGTCCGGGGTGTATTCCTGCCGTAACCCTTTCTCATACTCCTCGCGCAGGAAGGAGGGATCTACTCCACAGTGGAGATGGTCCCACGGCAGAGGCGAACCGAACTCCCGCCGCTCCATATAACGATCCAAATCAATATCAACCTTTTCAGCCGCTTCCCGCCACGCCGTAAGCCTGAAATACTCGTTCCAGCTGTCCAGCCGTGCGCCGTCCTCCCAGGCCTGAACAATGAGTTTTGACAGCTTCCGGTCACCACGGGAAAAAACACCCTCCAGAAAACTCTGACGGGGGTCACCCCAGCGCAGCTGCAACCCTTTCTCCTTCAGCTTTTCCCGGAGAAATTCAATCCTCGCAAACCCCTCATCAACCGTGAGCTGCGGCTCCCACTGAAAAGGGGTATGGGGTTTCGGCACAAAGGTGGCGGCACTCACCGTGATTTTCCGGCCCGGCCCGGAACCCGCCTTGAGGCCCTTATGGGCCAGATCGGCAATGGCTTCAAGATCATCCCAGGTCTCAGTGGGAAGGCCGAACATGAAGTAGAACTTCAAGAGTTTCCAGCCCAGACCAAAGGCCGCATTACAGGTGGTCAGCAGGTCCTCCTCGGTGATGCCCTTATTAATCACCTCCCGCAACCGATCCGTCCCCGCCTCAGGCGCCACAGTAAACCCTGTTTTACGAACCCGCTTAATCTGGTTCATGATGTCTTCGGTAAGCGTCCCCACCCGCATGGAGGGCATGGAGATGGACACCCGTTTCTCGGCGTAGGTGTCCATGAGTTTCATGAGCACAGGGCCAAGACAGGAATAATCCCCGGTGGAGAGTGACAGCATGGCCAGCTCTTCAAAACCGGTGGTGCCGATACCTTTCTCGGCAATTTCAAGAATTTGGGCTGGGGTTCGCTCGCGCACAGGGCGATAGATCATCCCCGCCTGACAAAAACGACAACCGCGGGTACAGCCGCGGCCAATTTCAATCCCTAAACGGTCATGGACAATCTTACCCACCGGCACAAGGGGCGTTGCCGGTTTCTGATGATCAAATCCCGCCAGCACCCGGCGTCTGACCTGGCTGTAACCGGCAAGGGTCGGGTTCATCCCCTGAAATCCGCCGGCCCCGTCATAACGGGGTTCAAAAAACCGGGGCACATACATGCCTGTAATCTTTGTCAGCGCCTCAAGGGTCTGAAGACGGGACCACTCTTCCGCCTTGGCCTGAATCATGAGATCCGCCAGATCCAGAACCGCCTCTTCACCGTCCCCCAGGAGAATGGCGTCAAAAAAATCAGCCACCGGTTCTGGATGAAAGGCACCTGGCCCGCCGCCGATCACGAAAGGATGGGCTTCGCTACGATCCTTGGCATAAAAAGGGATGGACGAGAGATCCAACACCGTCAGGATATTCGTATAACACAGTTCATACGGGAGGGTGATGGCCACCACATCAAACTCATGTGCCGGACGTCGGGATTCAAGACTGAAGAGCGGCTCGTTATTACTGCGCAGCAGCTCTTCAAGATCCGTATCAGGGGTGTAGAGTCGTTCGGCGGCAACATCGTCTCGATCATTTAAGATATGATAGAGAATCTGCAGGCCGAGATGAGACATACCAATTTCATAGAGGTCTGGAAAGGTGAGCAGGATTCGGCAGGCAACGGTATCCCAATCCTTCACAACAACATTAAACTCGTTGCCGCTATAACGGCTGGGCTTACGGACAAGGGGGAGATATTGTTCTGGATTCACGTTTTTCTTATTATGGTAAAGGGTCTTGAAAAGTAAAAGAGGGACAGGATATCCGGG
>JBFFNY010000282.1:0-2809 GCA_041562955.1 Desulfurivibrionaceae bacterium
AACGACAGGACGCTGCACCTCTATGTCCATGGAGCAACCACCACAGCGAATCGGTTGCGGGTGCTGCAGGAGTGGTATCGATCCTATCTTAAACAACAGATTCCCCTGATTCTGGGTCGGTGGCAACCTGTTCTCGGGGTGGAGGCACGGGAGTGGGGCGTGAAGAATATGAAGACACGCTGGGGGAGTTGCAATATCCGGAAGAAACGGATCTGGCTTAATTTACAGCTGGCCCAAAAAACACCGGCATGTCTCGAATATGTGGTGGTGCACGAGTTGATCCATCTCCTGGAAAAGAATCATAATGGCAGGTTTTACGGATTGCTGGATGAATTCCTGCCCGGCTGGCGCCGGAGCCGCACGCAATTGACAACGGTTCAGGCCACGCATACTGAGGTGTAGCCTGACATCCTTCACTGCATTTCAATCACGCCGACAGCAACGGCATCTCTGTTGCTGTCCAGTTCAATAGACCTGACCGGTGCCATGGTGATTTCCCCAGCCTTGCCGTCATATCTCAGGGCCAGAAAATATTTTCCGGCGCCGATATTCTCAAAGGAAAACGGGGCAGAAACATCCATGGTCCGGCTTGCCACAAGGTTGAGCATGACGTAGGTGGTGTCAAGGGTCACCTCCACATCCTCATCCGCCGCACGGAACAACCCGATCACGACGGGTCTGCTGGTGTTGATGGTGCCGGAAATCACGCCGGTGGCGAGCAACGGCTCGGTGGGAATGGTGATCGAGTTTACCGCCTCTTCCGAACCACCGTTTTTCCTGGCCACCTCAAGCCACTGGCCCGCCTTGGTAAATTCATTGAAATGCACCGCTGCACGGGCGAGCAGGAGCGCGCTCCTGTGGCCGACCCACCATTTGGAGTCATCCTCATACTCTCCAAGGAGACTGCGGTTTTCAGCGGTCACAGGGAGGCAGGTCAGCCGATTCAGAAAGAACATACGCTGGAGAATATCGTCTTGGGTTTGGACCTGGTGTGCGGTGGCTTGGTTGCTCTGCCACAGCTGAAACCAGCTTTTGACAATGGCGTCTTCGGCACCATAACGATAGATTGAGCGGGGCTGGTCGAGGAGATATTGCTGAAGCAGGCTGATTGTGGCGCTGGAAACAGGGAGCGTGCCGCAGTCCGTCATGCATGCCGGACTGATTTCCTGTCCCCATGGGAGTGAAACAATGGGACTCCCATGGAGGATGGCGGTGTGCGTTTCCCCTGGCACGGCCGGTTCGGCGCCAATGGCCGCAGCAAGGCTCTCTTTTCCCAGATCATAGTTCAGGACCCCGAAAGAATAGATTCCGGTCAGCAAGAGGGTGAAGGTGATGAGCATGAAGACGGACCGGATTAATCGGATGGTCCGTTCATGCCGATCCATTTTTACCGGGGCAAGACCGATGATGACGGCTGCTGCGGTGATGGAGGTGCAGACGGCAAGAACCACGATGCCCCACCGCAACCAGTTCAAGCCCCGCAGGGATAATTCTCCGGTTCCGGCAAAGACTTCTGATACGAGGGCAAAAAACCAGTTAAAACTCCAGGAGTCGGCCAGCTGCAGCACATTGAAGAGGAGATAGGCGGCGATGGCCAGGAGGATGCAGGTGCGGATATCCGGTTTTTGCGGCTTCCAGGAGGAAAGGGTGCCGGCAATGCCGATCTCGCCCAATATGGACCACCAGACAATGGGGATCGCCACACCCGAGATTTTCATGAAGAGCGTTGCGTTCATATTGCCGAAGAAACTGTCAAGGCGTGAAGCCAGACCAATGGTAAGCAGCAGGGCCGCCAGCATAAAAACGCCGAAACGCAGGAGCTTTTTGGGCTCTCTGTACAGACTCATATTGATATGGGGATTAAGCACAGGGAAAAGCAGCAGGATGTACAGGAAGGTCGCACCAAACCCGGCGATGATCCATGTCCTGGACTGGTCAATTCGTCCCGCCAGGACGGTTAAATCCGCATGTTCCTGGATGGTCAGGAGGTATGCGCTTCCCTCGGGAACAAGGATTCCCTCGAGGATTGCCGAGATCATGCAGCCGATCAGGACACCATAGAAGAGTGCGTAGGCGAGAAAGCGTTGTTCGTGGGTGAATTTTTGCATAATGACTCAGCTGGTGTTCGGGTTAAATTTTGATTGGGAACGATTCTTGTACCATATTTCGGTCCGGTTTACGGTTTTTTATGACGTGGTGCAGGGAAGTGACGCACGTCACTTCCCTGCAGGACACCTAACCCTGCTCAGCCATCAGCTCGGCCTTTTCCACAAGTCGGATAAATTCAGCCCGATAGCCGTTGTCATCACTCCCCTTGCCCGCTTTGGCAAGATCAATAATGTCCTGGAAACTCATGGTTCCACTATATTTGGAGTTCCTGAGTTTCATCCCAAAACCGGCCACTGAGGATATAAAGGAAAAGTCGCCGCTGGTGCCAGGGTGTTCATCAGCCTGGACCGCGTGGCTGATGAGCGTACTGGTTGCCGTGCGAACTGGTTTATACCGGACCTTGACGGTGAGGAGTTCCGTGCTGAACGGGGTGGCGGTCTCGGTCTGGCGCTGATATTTCAGTGGATCAACCGTCGGTATGGAGGTGTCAACACCGGTGGGGATAAGCTCATAGAGGGCGGTTACGCTATGACCGGCACCCATCTCACCGGCATCCTTTACGTCATTGTTGAAATCCTCATCAGCCAGACGACGATTCTCATAGCCGATCAGCCGGTACCCCGCGACAAGGGCCGGATTGAATTCCACCTGGAGTTTCACATCCTTGGCAATGGTGTGCATGGTCCCGCCCATCTCCTGC
>JBFFNY010000283.1:0-2806 GCA_041562955.1 Desulfurivibrionaceae bacterium
CGGAGGTAGGCCGCGGCCTCTTCCGGGGAACGGATATCCGGTTCGGAGACAATTTCAAGCAGGGGGGTGCCGGTGCGGTTCAGGTCGACATAGCTTTTCGGTTCCCGGTCGTCATGCACCAGTTTACCTGCATCTTCTTCCATATGGATACGGGTGATGCCGATGCGGCGTTCGTTGCCACCGGTGGTGATGTTGATATGGCCATGCTCGCAGATGGGCAGGTCAAATTGCGAAATCTGATATCCCTTGGGCAGGTCCGGGTAAAAATAATTCTTTCGGGCAAACTGGTTCCACTTCGTGATCTGACAATTTGTGGCCAGTCCGAGGGCTATGGCGGACTCCACCACCTCTTTGTTCAGCACCGGCAATGTACCCGGCATGCCAAGGCATACGGGGCAGGTGTTGGAGTTCGGCGGGTTGCCGAAGGCGGTGGTGCATGAACAGAATATTTTTGAGTTTGTTTTCATCTGGGCGTGAATTTCAAGCCCGATCACGGTTTCAAATTCCATGATGTCGTTCCTTATGTGTCAATGAGATGCTTTGGGTTTGAGGTTCGTACGGCGTCATTCAGCGTACGTCTTGCTGTACCCATTTTTGAATTTGACCAAGCTCTGCGGGCCAGGCCTCGCTCAGGCGCAGTTTTACAAATTTGAGCAGCAGCTCGTCAATGGTGCGATAGGCCGTTTCCAACAGCCCTATCTTGTCGAGGATGCGGCCTTCAACAGCTACGTCATCATCCCCTTCTTCCGTTCCTGCCATGGTTTTCGGTGTTTTTACGGAACGGAATTCAAGCAGGCTTGCTTTCAGGGTCAGATGCCATTCGTATTCGCCCTGGACCATGTGGATCCGGGCCTGCTCAAGTTTTTTGCCCATCCGTAATCCGGTGCGGGCCTCTTTGAGCTCGGCCTGCAGCCCCTGGCAGATGACCTTCTCGTGGGATTCGCCTTCACCCATTTCAAGGAGCATGTGTTTTTCAAAGACAAAACCAATGTCACCCATGGTGGTACCAATTGCGCCGCCGGCCATGTCACTTTTAAACCACAGCCAGGTGAGGAACTCCTGACCAAGAAATCGTTTCTCTGCAATTAAATCGACAAGATCCATTAGACAAATACCGAGGGTGTGATGTGAGCCAATGCCTGTTTTTCTGTGGCGTCAAGCATGGATTCAGCAATGTTATAGGGGACTTGTAACATCAAAATCATGCCAAAGGTTTCTTTGAAAAAATCTTCTAGAAGCTCATGGGCTTTTTGATTGGTGGTGAAGAATAAAAGAGAGTGGTCCGCGAGTGACCACACCAGATCATAGGTGGCAGGCACCGGCACAGCACGTTTCATCAGCATGAGCTGCATGTTTTCTTTGATCTCAAGCTTTTGGTGGCGGTTCAATTTCGGCAGTTGTTTGTCCCGTTTGACCCGCTCTTCTTCCTTCATGCAAAACTTTTTGAGAATTTTCGGGGAAACCTTACGCTCATCAAGCCGCATGGTGAGGCAGATATAGTCTCCTGCGGCAAAGGAGGCGTACTGGAATTCAGCATCAAACATATTGAGCACCGATACCCAGCCAATGGAAAATTCGTCGTAGGTGTCATCAATATCACGGAAGGCAAAACGTTTGACCTGAGCATCGGCAAATTCCATAAAATTGTCTGGAAGCTGGCCTTCAACCTTATAACGAACAAAGGTGGATGAAGCGGTAAGGAGACCCATAGATGTTGTTCCTGTGGAAGTTTGGAAAGAGTTGCTTAAGGCAAGAAGATATAGCAGACCATGAAGGGGGGAACAAGTTATTTTGCCACGCTAACCGACAATCCATATGGCCGTATTCTTGGCATTGGCCAGTACCCGGTCGGATACACCTCTGAAAAATCCCTTGTCGGTGTCTGGTCTGCGGCCCAGGACAATATTGTTGTAATGGGATTTCTCGCTGTATCTGAGAATGGCACGGGCGGGTTCGATGTCCATCCTGGGCGTGGCGGTGTGAATCCGTGTGGCCGGGAATCCTGCCTCCTTTAAGATCATCTGCGGTGCAAAAAAATGATACGGACTGGGCTCGTCCGTGCCATTCCTCTGTTCCTGCCATTCCTTGCCCCATTTGAGGTAGCACAGGTTTTCCTCGGTGTCATATTTAGTTTTGATCAGCGGGGTGCAGTGGAACAGGGTAATGGTGGCATTGGGATTATCGTGGAGGATGAATCCCAGGTGGTCAACGGCGGCCATGCAGTGAGGGGAACCGTCCACAGGAATCATAAAGTCGGCATTGGCCGGTTCCCCGTTCAAGACCCACAGCGGCATGGTATGACTTTTTTTAAGAAGTGTCTGACTGGTCGAGTTGGTTAATAATGTCGTGAGCAGGTCAAGGCCGCGCCTGGCCAGAAGCAGGGCGTCGTACAGCTTCGCTTGGCCAAGGGAGTAGAGCTGCAGGGCGGGTGCCAGGGGTGAGAAGAGGATTGCGGACTCGAATTGCTCTGGACTGAACCCGTTCTGGGTTAATCTTCTGATGATGGTGTCGTGGTGCTGTTGACACTGTGTTTTTTTGTCGAGACTGAGGGGGTCTTTGGGCGTCTCAAGCTTCTCACTCTCGAGAAGCTGTCTTTTCTGGGACGGATTTGGCGACGGCAGAACAGTGGCAAAGGTGAAGGTGATATCCGGCTGATTTTGAAAAACCGTGTGGATATAGCCTGCAGCGTAGGTGTCTTGGATAGAACCATCCAGGGCTACAAGAATTTTTCTTTCCATGTCGTTATCTTTTATGATTATGGCGTTGATTGCCGTTCTGTAAGGTTGGTATTCCTCTGCCCCATACG
>JBFFNY010000284.1:0-2786 GCA_041562955.1 Desulfurivibrionaceae bacterium
CCCCTTATAACCAATGCTCAGTTATATCTTAAGACGACTCCTCCTCATGATTCCCACCATATTCGGCATCATGATCATCACCTTCACGGTGACGCAATTTGTCCCAGGCGGCCCTGTGGAACGGATGATTGCGCAGCTTGAGTCAGGCGGCTCCCAAGGCGGAGAAGTGACGGCCATACGCACCTCCTACCAGGGGAACAAGGGGCTTGACCAGGATAAAATTGAGCGTATCAGACAGACCTATGGTTTTGACAAACCACCTCTCACCCGTTTTTTCACCATGATGAAAAATTATCTCTTTTTTGATCTTGGCGAGAGTTACTACCACCATGCCTCGGTCTTTTCCCTTCTCATATCCAAGCTCCCTGTCTCCATGTCCCTCGGGTTCTGGTCGTTTCTGATCACCTATGGCGTGTGCATTCCCCTCGGTATAAAAAAAGCGGTGAAAGACGGCACCAGTTTCGATTTTATCTCTTCCACTCTTATTTTAGTGGGGTATGCCATTCCAGGTTTTGTCCTGGCAGTCCTCCTCATTGTTTTTTTTGCAGGGGGCAATTTCTTCAACCTCTTCCCTCTGCGCAATCTTGTCTCTGACAATTTCAGCGAACTGCCTCGATACAAGCAGGTTCTGGACTACCTTTGGCATATGGTCCTCCCCATTATCTCCATGTCTGTTTCCTCTCTGGCCATGATGACCCTGCTCACCAAGAACTGTTTCCTGGAAGAGATGCACAAACAATATGTGACAACAGCGCGGGCCAAGGGAGTTTCTGAGAACAAGATCCTCTACGGCCATATATTCAGAAATGCGATCATCCCTCTGATTACCGGTTTCCCCGGGGCATTCATCATGGCCTTTTTCACCGGGAGTCTGCTGATTGAAACCATCTTTTCCCTGGACGGCATGGGGCTCTTATCCTACCAATCCATATTGAACCGTGACTACCCTGTTGTCCTCGGCACCCTGTATCTCTTCTCCGTGCTGGGACTCATTGCCCGGTTACTGTCTGACATCAGTTATGTCCTCGTCAACCCGCGCATCACCTTTGATGCCAGTGACAATTAGGGATCGACCATGACAGCCCACCATTTTCATAAATTCAAACAGAATAAACGCGGATATTTCTCCCTTGTTCTGTTTGCAATCATCCTCATCCTGAGCTGCAGTGCCGAGTTGCTGTCAAACAATAAACCGCTCCTCCTTCACTATGAAGGGCACTATTATTTCCCCTATGTTCAGGATTACCCGGAAACCACCTTTGGCGGTGATTTCGACACCCCGGCCGATTATCGGGACTCATTCATATTAAAAAACATCACCACAAAACCAAATTTCGCCCTCTTTCCGCCTAATCCCCATAGCTATAAATCCATCAATTACGAACTTGGAGTACCCGTCCCCTCGCCGCCGAATACAAATAATTTTCTCGGAACAGACGACCGCGGACGAGATGTCCTGGCACGCCTCCTCTATGGTTTTCGGATTTCTATACTATTTGGTTTTGCGCTGACGATCATCAGCACCATCAGCGGCATCATTATTGGCGCCCTCATGGGCTATTTCGGCGGCAAGATTGACCTCTTCGGCCAACGGGTCATCGAGATCTGGTCGTCAATGCCGGCCCTCTACCTCCTGATTATCTTTGCCACCATCTTCAGACCGTCCATATGGCTGCTGTTGGGGCTCCTCTCCCTCTTCAGCTGGATAGGGCTTTCGGATTATGTGCGTGCCGAATTTCTAAAATCACGGAACCTCGACTATGTCACGGCCGCCAAGGCCATGGGGGTTTCAAACCTCGTTATCATGTATCGCCATCTCCTGCCGAACGGCATGACTCCGGTGATCACCTTCCTGCCGTTCTCCTTATCCGGTGCGATTATCTCTCTCACCAGCCTCGACTTTCTGGGGCTCGGCGTGCCGGCACCCACCCCGAGCCTCGGGGAACTGCTTTCCCAGGGCAAATCCAATATCGATGCCTGGTGGATTTCTGTATCAACCTTCATGGTGCTTGTGGTGACCCTGGTCCTTTTAATTTTCATCGGTGAAGCATTGCGTGAGGCCTATGATCCACGGAAAAAATAATCCCATACAGGGCGGCCTGCTCTCCATCAAAAAATTGAACGGCTGGTTTCCGTCTGAACAAGGCGAGACTCAGATTCTCAGGGACATCTCCCTGGCCATCAATTGCAATGAAACCGTGGCCCTGGTCGGTGAATCCGGCTCGGGGAAATCGGTCCTTGCCCATTCGATCCTCCGCCTCCTTGAAGGGGAACGGTTCCGCATGGAGGGGGAAATCGAGTTTATGGAGCAGGAGCTGCTCTCCATGAGTGATGAGGAGATTCGTTCCTTACGCGGACACCATATCTCCATGATTTTCCAGGAGCCCATGACCTCATTAAACCCGGTGCAAACCATTGGCGTTCAGATCATTGAGCCCCTGATCCTTCATCAAGGAATGGACAGGAACACAGCATGGGCCAGGGGAATTGAGCTTTTAAACCAGACAGGGATCCAGGGTGCACCAGAGAAGATGCACGTCTTTCCCCATCAACTCTCGGGCGGCCAGCGGCAACGGGTCATGATCGGCATGGCCCTGGGCTGCAACCCTGCCCTGCTCATTGCGGATGAACCGACAACCGCATTGGATGTCACGATTCAGGCCCAGATCCTCGAACTTCTGCACACCATCAAGGCAGCACAAGAGATGGCCATTTTACTCATCACCCATGATCTGAACATGGTTCGTAAATTTGCCGACCGGGTGTACATCATGAGTGACGGTCAA
>JBFFNY010000285.1:0-2746 GCA_041562955.1 Desulfurivibrionaceae bacterium
TGGAAGATGTTTCCAACCCTGAGTGAGGCCACTGAGCTTGCGCAAGGCATCGCAGCATCGCCAGTCCCGCAGGGACGACAGGTGATGCTCGCCCCTCCGACCATTTGTCTGCATGGTGTGGGAGAGATTCTCGCCCCCACCGCGATCATTCTCGCCGGGCAGAATCTCTGCTGGGAAGACAAGGGCCCCTTCACAGGAGAAACATCGCCTGCCATGCTCAAAGAGGCCGGCGGCACCATGGCCATAATTGGCCACTCTGAACGACGGCAGATTTTCGGGGAATCCGATGCAATGGTCAACGCGCGGGTTCAAGGCGCATTAACCCATGGTATTTCGCCAATTCTTTGCATCGGCGAAACCCTTGAGGAGCAGGAAAACAATCAGACCATGGACATCTTACAGGGCCAGTTGCAGAAAGGGTTGGCGGATGTTCAGACCAGTTCAGGAACTGAACTCATTGTCGCCTATGAACCAGTTTGGGCTATTGGCACCGGAAAAACCGCCTCCTCTGCCCAGGCCCAGGAGGCGCACGCCTACATCCGCACCGTTCTTGCTGATATTTTTGACAAAACCATTGCTGACCAAATCAGAATATTGTATGGTGGCTCGGTCAATCCAACCAATATCGACGAACTCATGGCACAGCCTGATGTCGACGGCGCCCTGGTTGGAGGAGCAGCATTACAGATCGATTCGTTTTTACGAATCATTAATTTTAGTGACTTATAGCGTTGAGGCTCAAAACGAATAAAGCGTAGAGATCTTAGAAAGATAAAGACCTTACCGTATACGACAAGGCATTTATCCCCAGCAAGCGGGGACTAAACGAACTCCAAACTTTAATTTCCGCCTTGAGCGGATTACAGTGTAAATAAATCATGACGTTAACCGTACTTACAATCATACATGTCCTAGCCTGCCTGTTCCTCATCGGTATTGTTCTGCTGCAACAGGGTAAAGGTTCAGATATGGGAGCAGCCTTTGGCGGTGGTTCCAGTCAGACTGTATTTGGTGCTGATGGCCCAATGCCACTGTTAAGTAAAGTCACGACCGGTTGCGCTATTATTTTCATGGTAACATGCCTTAGTTTGGCCTACCTTACAGCCCATGATTCAACAAGTTCAATTATGAATCAAATTAACGTGCCAAAAGTAAATGAAGATGGTATAGAACAAACCCTTCAACCTGTAGAAGACCTCACAACCAAGGTTGAAGAAACTTCCCCTGCTCCATTAGGGGAAACAACAAAGTAGAACACAGAGTTTGTGTGCCGTAGTGGTGGAATTGGTAGACACGCTATCTTGAGGGGGTAGTGAGCCATGCTCGTGCGAGTTCGATTCTCGCCTACGGCACCATTTTTTACATACATTATCTTAGGGTAATGACCGAAAACCCCGACAGCTCCTTGCTTTCGGGGTTTTCTTTTGTCCGATCCCGTCCGGTCAGAATGAAGCCAATGCTGCCGGAATCAAGCGGCCATGTTATTCCGGGCCGCATACGCACCGCGCAACAGACCATCTTTTTAAAATTGTGATCTCACCGTTACCTCGAATAAGAACTGCGTTTGTTTCATCGTTCGCCACCCATCGAATGGGTACCAGGCCCAGCCGCACGGTCGTTATCCCCGAAGGCTGGCGATAATAAATTTCAGAGGAAAATTATGGAGTAAAAAGGTATGATTCTACTTTATGGTCCTTGGCCTACCCTGGCATCATCACCGCAGGTGAATCGATGTTTCTCGTCCGGACCGCATGAAACAACTTAGAGGAGGCAGTATGACACAATCAATTGAATCGTGGGTGAGACGCATCGACAAAATGGACATGCCCATTTTTCAGGACACAGTCAGCACGATTGCCCACCTAGCCTCGAAGAAGGAAACCTCTGCCAGTGAGCTGGCCAGTATCATTCTCCGCGACCCCTCTCTGTCCGCCCGTATTCTCAAGTTTGCCAACAGCCAGTTTTTCCGCACCACAGCCGCCCCCTCCATCAACACCGTCAGCCATGCGGTGGTCATCCTCGGCTTCGAGGTGGTGCAGGAGCTCAGTCTGTCCCTGTCCATCATTGACTCTCTACTGGCCAATGACATCCGCAAGAACCTCGCCAAATCTCTCGCCTATTCCTTTCTTTCCGCTGTGCAGGCCCGTGCCGTGGCAGAGAAAATGGGGTACTCCAATCTTGAGGAAATTTTCATCGCCACCCTGCTGTACGACCTTGGCGAGATGGCCTTCTGGTGCATTGCGACAAAGGAAGAGATGGCTGAGCTGGAAAAGGCCCAGCAAAACAGCAAACCGGAGACAGCGGAGCTGAAAATCCTTGGCTTCCGCTTCAGAGATTTGACATGGCATCTTGTTAAACAATGGAATATCCGCACAACCCTGGAGGAAGCCCTCAAGGATGAAGGCCACGCCTCTCAGCTGACCAAGATCATTCATTACGGGAAGGATCTCGCCCTTATCGCCACTTCGACGCTGGACCCCAGCGAGGAGCAGAAGAAACTCAAGGAGATCGCCAAGTTTGTCCACGTGAAGCCGGACGAACTCAAGGAACTCACAGAAGAGAATATCAAGCTGGCGCTGGAAATTGGCCACGCCTACAGCCCCGTGATCCTGGAATATTTTACCAGTCGAAAGATCCTGGGCAAGAATCAGCTCGAACAGGATGTCCGTATCGACTTTCCCGAACCGGATGCCCTTCTCCAGCTCAAGATCCTTCGCGAACTCTCCTCCATGCTCCAGAGCCAACA